>JAJYTX010000453.1 GCA_021792815.1 Pseudomonadota bacterium | reverse complement strand
AGCTGTTCAAGCCGCAGCGCCAGCTCGACGCCACCTTCCTGCCCCACCCCGAGACCCGCATCCGGCTGCTGCAGCTCGCCATCGAGCGGCTTTCGGCCGCCGGCTACCGCTACATCGGCATGGACCATTTCGCGTTGCCGTCCGACGACCTCGCCCGCTCCCAGCAGGCCGGGGGACTGCATCGCAACTTCATGGGCTATACCACCCATGCCGACTGCGACCTGCTCGGGCTCGGGGTGAGCGCCATCAGCCACATCGGCGCCAGTTTCAGCCAGAACCACCGAGACCTGCCGGCATGGGAGGCGGCGATCGACGCCAGCAAGCTCGCCGTGCTTCGGGGCCTGACGCTCGATGAGGACGACAGGCTGCGGGCCGAGGTCATCCAGCGCCTCATGTGTCAGGGCCGGATCGACATCCCGGCCGTGGAGTCCCGATACGGCGTCGAGTTCAGCCGCTACTTCGCCGAGGCGCTGCACAAGCTCACGCCCCTCGCCGCCGACGGCCTGGTCCGGCTCGGTCCGGCGGCGATCGAGGCGACGCCCCGCGGGCAACTGCTGCTGCGCCTCATCGCCATGTGCTTCGACCGGTATCTACAGGCCCCCGGGGCCGAGGGCACGGCCCCGCGCTATTCCAAGGTGGTGTGACCTGCGGCCCGGGGCCCAGCGCTAGAGGCGGATCCGCTGCCACGCCCGGGATCGCCACCGCCAGAACAGTGCGGTGCCGAGCAACACCACGTAGACGATGACGGCCCCCCAGCCGCCGCGCGCCCCCCAGCCGTACTGCGGCAGGAAGTGAAACCAGCCCTGCCCCGGGGCGAAGGTCAGAGCGTGCGCCAGCGGCAGGAAAATCAACCAGCAGACCGGGAACATCAGCGCCGCCGGAATCCGGACATCACCAGCGCCGCGCAGGCACATGCTGCTGCCGAGGTTGAGCCCGTCGAAGAACTGGTAGGCCGCCGCCAGCCACAGCAGCTGCGCACCGAGACTCGCGGCGGCGGCCGACCCCGCGTCGTGAGCGGCGGTGAACAGCGGCATGAGCCACGGTCCGAACATGGCGAGGATGACGCCAATACCGCCCATCACGAGCGCCGCGAGCAGGATCACGCGCGTGCCGAGACGCAGCGCCCACTGGCGATCGCCGGCCCCGATCGACTGTCCCACCAGCGTCGCGGCGGCCGTGGCGATGCCGATCCCCGGCATGTAGCACATGGAGGTCAGGACCGTGACCATCTGCGTCGCCGCGCCCGCCACGGTGCCGTAGCGCACCTGCATCATCTGGAACACGGAAAATCCCAGCACGTCCGCCGCCGGCATCAATCCCATTGGCAGACCCAGGCGCAGGTGGCGCCGGATGCGGCGCCAGGCTGGCCGCCAAGTGAGGTGAGAATGGAATGAGGCGCGAAACGGCGCCCGCAGGAACAGCACGAATCCCATCGCGAATCCCACGGCCTGCGCGACGTTGCTCGCCCAGGCCGAGCCGGCCACCCCCCATCCCAGATGGAAGATGAACAGGTCGTTGAACAGCGCGTTGGCGATGGCCGCGGCGGCCGCCACCGCGAAGCTGACACGGGTACGGCCGATGCCGTTGAAGAAACCCATCATCGCCCAGGCCGCCACGGCGAACGACGCGCCGCCGATGCGCGGCAACCAGAACTGCAGCGCCAGGTGCTCGATGCGCGGGCTGAACCCGAAAGGCATCAGGATGAGGCCGCCGGCGGCGCCGAGCGCGACACACACCGGCGCGATGCACAGGGTCAGCCACAGCGCCGTCCATGCGGCCTGCGAGGCGCGACGGTAACGGCGAGCCCCGTGGGCGTGGGACGTCAGCGTCTGTACCGCCATGCTGGCGCCGCCCAGCACGAACAGCACCCCCAGGATGAGCCACTGCACGGCGCCGACCGCCGCCAGCGCGGCGGTGGAGAGGTGGCCGATGAACCACATGTCGGTGAGGTTCAGCACCACCTGCACCGCGCTGTTAGCCATCAGCGGCAACGCGAGCGCCCAGACCGCACGCAGATCGATGTGCGCCCGACCCTCGGCGTCGAGGCGTTGCGCCGGCAGCCCGGGGGGCGCGACATGTGAGGTGAGGTCCATTCAGGGGCTCGAGCGGACGGGCGCGCATTTTCGCACACCGATCTTTACGCCGAGGTCCGCTCAGTGCACCGTAGCGCTCCATGGCGGCTCGGCAGAAAACGGCGGCGGGCCCGGCGCGCGCGGCGACCGTCCGGCGCACCCGGGGCAGATCCACGCGAGGCCGGCTGGCCCCGGACGGCGCGGTCCGCGGCCTGAGCGCCGCCGAAATCGCCCTCGGTCGCGACAGCCCGGAGGTGGAGCCGCTTGTGGACTGGGTGCGCCAGGCGGGCGGCACGCCGATCGGCGCCTACCGCGACCCGCTCGGCGGCAGGGCGCTGCTGCTGGCGTCGATCCCCCTCGCGGCGATCCAACCCACGCCCTTTCAGCGTGACCTCTCGCCCACCCACACCCAACGCCTCGCGGCGCGGATCGTCGAGGCCGGCGCGTTTCTCGATCCGCTGATCGCGGTGCGCGGCGAAGACGGCAGGCTGTGGACACCGAACGGGCGGCATCGGCTCGCCGCGGCCAAGGTGCTCGGACTGCGGCAGATCACGGCGCTGATCAGCCCCGACGAGACGCTCGCCTACCGCATTCTGGCACTCAACTCCGAGAAAGCCCACAATCTGCGCGACCGCAGCCTCGAGGTCATCCGCATGGCGCGCAACCTCGCGCAACGCGACAGGCGCGCGAGCGAGGCGTCGCGGGCCGCGGAGTTCGAATCGCCCGAGCTGTTGACGCTCGGGCTGCTCTACGAGCGGTCGGCCCGTTTCGCGGGCGGCGCCTACAGCGCCTTTCTGAAGAAGGTGGACCGGTTCAGCGAGCGGCCGCTCGCCTCGAGCCTGCGCCAGCGCGAGGACTACGCGGCCCGCCTGCTGGAAATCGACGCGCAGGTCAAACGCCTGATCGAGGCGCTGCAGTCACGCGGATTCCGCTCGCCCTACCTGAGAAACTACCTCGTCGCGCGCCTCAACCCGGTGCGCTTTCACGAGAGCCGCCGCGGCGGGCCGCGCAGCGGCGCCGGCCAGGCCCGGGGTGAGGCGCCGGATACCCCGCCGATGCCGATGGCCCAGGCCCTGACGCGCATGCTCGCGGCGGCCCGCTCGTTCAAACTCGATTCGGTATCGCACGCCGACGTGGCGTGGGTGGCCGTGGGCGCGGGCGCCGCGGAGTGACCCGGGAACCCTCCCCGGGCCGACGCCGCGCGGCACTCACCGCAGATGC
>JAJYTX010000452.1 GCA_021792815.1 Pseudomonadota bacterium | reverse complement strand
GCCTTCCTTGATCTCGATTTCCGCGATGCCGGACTCCTCCAGCAGCTCGATCAGTTTCTTGATTTTTCGAATATCCATGTGGCAGCACCCCCTTACATCATGGGATGGTCTGAAACGGACGGACGGGGCCTCAGCAACGGCGCGGCTCACCGGCGAGGCGCCGGCAGGCCGCCTCGACAGCCGCCTCGTAGCCGAAGGCGCCGAACCCGGATATCACCCCAACGGCGATATCGGAGAAATAGGAGCGACGCCGGAACCGCTCACGGACCTGGGGATTGGACAGATGCACCTCGATCATCGGCACCTGTACGGCCAGCACGGCGTCGCGCAAAGCGATGCTGGTGTGGGTGAACGCCCCCGGATTGAAGATCAGAAAAGCGATCCCTTCGGCCGGTGCGTGCTGGATGCGCGCGATGAGCTCATGTTCGGCATTGCTCTGGAAGCAGGCGAGCTCGCAGCCACGCTCCTCAGCGCGTCGCTGCGCGCTCTGCTCGATCGACTGGAGCGTCTCGGCTCCGTAGATTCCGGGTTCACGAGTGCCCAGCAGATTGAGGTTCGGGCCGTTCAGCAGCAGCAGACGGGGCATGCGGGTCCAGAGCGACTCACGCCAGATGGCGCGCGGCGAATCTACCGCAATTTCAGCAAAGATGGGCGGAAATTGTAACGAATGGCCCGGATCGGGCTGGGAAGAGACCGGTAAGCCCGCTCACCACCACCGGTTTTACGCGCATGCGCGACCGCCAGACTCTCGATGCCGGCGGCAATTTCGCTTCGGGCCGTGCCCAGGTCAATCTGCCCTCGGTCGAGCGCCTCGATGCGATCGAGGATCAGCCGGGCTTGGGGCCGGCTCAATATCCCGATCTTCAGGGTGACTATGCGTCCTTTCGCGTCGACGAATACCGAGAATGGAAAGACCGCCTCCATGCCCAGCGCACGAATGGTCTCCAGTCCCCGATGCAGGCCGATCAGTAAAGGATAACGGATCCCGGCGTGGCGCGCGTAGCGCAGAACAGCCGGCCGGGCGTCGACCGCGACGCCGATCACCTGCAGCCGACCGGCTGCCGTGCGGCTGAGCTGCTCGAGCAGTGGAATTTCCTTGCGGCAGGGTGCGCACCACGGCGCCCAGAAATTCACCAGCAGCGGCCGGCCTTTCCAATGGGTAAAGTGGCGCAGCTTGCCGCTGCGGTCGGGAAACGCGATATCGGGCAGGGTATCGCTGATCGAGCGGTGCGCGCTCTCGGGCACCGAGGACTGTCCGGGCGCGGAAGCCCGCGGGGACGGCTCCCCGACCAGGCGGGGAGCCGGCTCGAGCAGATGACGAGCCCCGTAGCCGCCGACGCCGGCGGCCGCGATGGCTGCGACGGCCGACAACAGCCGGGTCGGCCACTTGCGCGGGGCTCCCGTCATGAGGCCGGCTGTGCCGCGAATGCGGCATGCAGCTGCTGCAGGAACTCCTGGGCGTCCATGTAGCCGACCACCTGGTAGCGGCGCAGCTGCCGGCCCTCATCGTTGTAAAAGGCGACCGTCGGGGGGCCGAAAACCCCGAAATACTCCAGCAGCGCACGGTCATCGGCGTTGTTTGCCGTGACGTCGGCGCGCAGCAGCATGGTGTGCGAGAGCGCTTTGCGCACCGCAGGGTCGGTGAAGGTGGTCGCCTCCAGTTCCTTGCAGGACGTGCACCAGGCCGCATAGAAATCCACCATCACGGTGCGGTGCGACTGGCGTGCCCGTGCCACGTCGAGATTCAGCTCGGCCACCGAGCGTATGGGCGTGAAGCGCAGCGCGGGCGAGCGGCCGGCAAGGGCGGGAAATGGCTCGAGGGGGTTGGTGCCGCCGAGCGCCGCGCCGCTCACGAGCGCCAACCCATATACCGCCGCCAGAGTCCCGGCAAGACGCAGCGGCCAGCGTCCGGAAGACGAATGGCGGGTCTGCGCAAACAATGCCCCTGCGCCCGTCAGGGCGGGTATCGCCCACAGCGCCAGGGTAATCCGGGCGGGCAGCAGCCGCGCGAGCATCCACACCGCCACTCCCAGCATCATCGCGCCGAAGAGCTTCTTGACGGTCTCCATCCAGGGGCCGGCTTTGGGCAGCAGCCGTCCTGCCGAAGCGCCCACGGCGAGGAGCGGAGTGCCCATGCCGATGCTCAGGGTGAACAGGGCCGCAGCACCGCGCGCCACCTCCCCCGTCCGGCCAATGACCGCCAGCGCGCCGACCAGTGCAGGGGCCACGCAGGTGGTGACGATGAGCGCCGAAAGCGCCCCCATGAGAGCGACTCCTCCCAGGGTGCCGGCCGTCTGGCGGTTGCTCGCGGCGGCGAGGCGCGTCTGGATGACCGAGGGCATCTGCACGGTGAACAACCCGAGCATGGCGAGTCCCATGGTCGCGAGTACTGCGGCGAAGGCTGCCAGGATCCAGGGCCGTTGGAAGGCGGCCTGGATCTGCCCGCCCGCCGCCGCCGCAATCGCACCGGCCAACGTATAAGTGAGGGCCATGCCGAGGACATAAACGAGAGACAGAACGAACGCCCGGGCGGCGGTGACCCGCTTACCCTGGCCGATGATGATCCCGGAAATGATGGGGATCGTGGGCAGGCAGCACGGGGTGAAGGCGAGCGCGAGGCCGGCGAGATAGAACCAGCCGAGCATCGCCAGCAGGCTCCCCGAGCGAGCGAGGTCTGCGAATCGGGCCTGACGAGCGATCGGCGCAACCGCGGGCGCTGGCGGGGGGGAATCCACCGCCACAGCGGCAGGACGGGCACTGGCACTGGCCCTGGCGCCGGCCGCGTGGGCGGTGCCGGGCGGCAGGCTGAGCGTGACGGTTTTGGTAATGGGTGGATAGCACAGTCCGGCGTCGGCACAGCCCTGATACGTGACTGTCAGCGGGATTTGGCGAGCAACCGCGGCTGCGGCGCCGCGTACGGCCAGCTCACCCGTCAGCGCATTGCGGTAGATCTGTTCCCGACCGAAGTAAGGGTCGACTTTGATCAGCCCCTGGGGCAGTCTCAGGCGACCCAGCGGGACCCCAGACGGCGCGGTCACATGGATGCGGCTGCGATAAAGATAGTAGCCCGCTCGGATTCCCCAATGGAGACGGATCTCGCGGGCGCCAGCGGCCTGGGCGCTGAAATGAAAGACCTGGTCGGGCGGCGGGAAGCGGTTCCCGCCCACCTGGGCCGCGCCCAGCGCCGCCAGGATCCCCGGAGACAGCGTCGGTGGGGCTGCCGCCGATGCGGTCCCAACCCACCACAGCGCGAGCATCGCGACTGCGACAGACGACCACCGGGCGGGCCGAGCCCGACGGC
>JAJYTX010000451.1 GCA_021792815.1 Pseudomonadota bacterium | reverse complement strand
GGGCGCCGTGCGGCTCGGGTATGCCGAAGCGGTTGAAGCGCTGCCGTTCGCCGCTCGCCGCGAAATGCATGGCGCGCGCCAGGCGATGACCATGAATCCGCGGCAGATACACGCGGCAGCCGCGCTTTTGCGCCAGGGCGATCAACTCCGAGGTATCGAGCTCTTCGGGCGTGGAGGCGTAGAGCGCCAGACGCGAGTCCCGATGCAGGCGCAGCTCCTGATCGGCAATGCGTGCGACGCTGTGGGCCGCGCGAGCCCGCTCGGCGGGTGGGATGTTCCGGCGCAGCCGCCGGATGGATGTTCGCAGCGACCGGCGCACATCCTCCAGACCAGGTGGACTCTGATCATCCGGCACGCGCGCGTCGCTCCCGGACATCGCCCGATGCAAGGCGCCGGCCGCAGCCCGCATGCCGAGAGGGGCGGGCCGGGCAACGGGGCGGGAAATGATTTTCAGGGCAACCCATCAGTGACGGCTTCCCTTCATCTAAAAGGACGGCGCTGATTTCGCCTCGAGCAGCGTTGCGTCTCTTTCGTGTCCATCGGGTACGCCGCGCGGCTGGCCCGAGGCGATATCAGCCCTCGCCGCGCGTGCGCGGGCTGATCAGAGTTCCCCCCGGAATCAGGAAGCGTCACCCGCCTGTGCCGGTGCGGGCCGTTGCTCTCGAACCAGAGCAACAAGTGGGACGGACTGCGACAGGTAAGGCTTTCCGCTCATGGCGGACTTGCACAGCGCTGTCGGCAAGCCCTGCTGTCCCATGGGTGTTTCAATTAGGGTCCGAGGTAACCCGGTCCGCGTGTCGAACACCGCAGGCGACGCCGGGATCACTCTACACCAATGGCGGCACGGGCGCAGGGCTGTTCGCCACTCGATGGGCCGGGCCCGGCACTCGCCGATCACAGCTCGAGTGGCTGGCTGTGCCCGAGGGCCGTCTCGATCCGCTCCCGCAGTGCCCGCAGCTTGTCGCCGGTCTCGATCGCGCTGCGGGTGTCGCTGCCGCGCAGCTGCAGCAGCTCGTTCGCCATATTGAGCGCCACCATGACAGCAATGCGGTCGAGGCCGACCACCTTGCCGCTGTCGCGCACCTCGCGCATGCGCGCATTGAGGTATTCCGCCGCATCGAGCAGCGCCGGCCGCTCTTCGTGCGGACAGGCGATCATGTAATCCCGGTCCAGGATGCGCACGCTGACTCGGGCCGGATCCTGGCTCATGCGCCGTGCTCCAGTGTTTTCAGCCTGCCGATCATCGCTTCCACGCGGGCGCGCACCTGTTCGTTCTTCTGCAGAAGCGAGGCCCGCTCGCTGGAGAGCGATTCGTGGCGCTGGCGGAGCGCGCGGTTTTCTTCGCGCAACTGCTCCATGGCGCCGAGCAGCTCTTCGATACGCCGGGTCAGGCGCGAGAGTTCGGTGTCGAGAGGTGACTTCGTGGTGTCGCTCATGCCGGAGCGACTATAGTGCCGGGCTCTCCATGGGGTCAATCGGGGCCATGGCGGCCCATCAGCGGTTCCTTGAGGCATAATGAGACCCGCATGATCCAGGCGAACTACGCGGAGATCCAGCGCGTTCTGGCCGACGAGCGCTCATTGACCGACGCGGCCGAGGCTCACGGGACGCTCGCCGGTTGCCTGTGCGCGGCGGCGCAGTACCGCTTTGAGGACTGGCTGCTCGATATTCTTCCCGATGGCCGGGCGCAGCCGCCGGCAGCGACCGCGCTTCAGGCTCTTTACGCCTCCACCGCGGGGTCGCTTGCGGGTCTGGACATGGCATTCCAGCCGCTGCTTCCGGAGGACAGCGAGTCCATCGTCGAGCGGACCGGGGCGTTGGCGACGTGGTGTCAGGGTTTTCTCTACGGCCTCGGCTCCGGCGCCGGCGCAACCCAGGATGTGGTCGGTCTGCCGGGAGACGTCGGTCAGGTGGTGAGCGACCTCATGGCGATCAGCGCCGCCGCGGTCGATCCGCTGCAGAGCGAGGAGTCGAACGAAGCGGCGTACGCCGAGCTCGTCGAGTTCGTGCGGGTGGGGGTGCAGGTGGTGTTCGAGGAGCTGGCCGCGCTGCGGCATTCCGGCCCGTCCTGCCCGGGGGCATCCTTCCATTGAGGTCGGATCCGATGAAATCCAGAAACAGCGGTGAGGAGTTCGCCCGGCGTCGTCGCGCCCTGATGCGCCTGATGGGCCGCGACTCGATCGCCATCGTGCCCGCTGCGCCGGTGCGCCGGCGCAACAACGATGTCGAGTACGTCTTTCGGCAGGACAGTGATTTTCATTATCTCACCGGGTTCGATGAGCCGGAGTCGGTGGCCGTGCTGATCCCCGCGCGCGAGCAGGCCGAGTACATTCTGTTCGTCCGCGAACGCGATCCGGCGCGCGAGACCTGGGACGGGCATCGTGCCGGTCCCGCGGGTGCGCGCCGTCGCCATGGCGCGGGCGATGCGTTCCCCATCACCGACATGGACGAGATCCTCCCGGGTCTGATGGAAAACCGCACCAAGGTCTTCTATGCCATGGGCATGTACCCGGAGTTCGACCAACGGCTGGTCGGCTGGGTCAATGGCCTGCGCACCCAGGCGCGCCATGGCGGGCATCCCCCGCAGGAGATCGTGGCGCTCGATCAGGTCCTGCACGAGTTGCGGCTGCACAAATCCCGTGTCGAAATCGACCTGATGCGCGAATCGGCGCGCATCGCCGCGCGGGCGCACGTGCGGGCGATGCGCTTCTGCCGCCCGGGCCGGATGGAATACGAGATCATGGCGGAGATCGTCCACGAGTTCCGACTGAGCAATGCCGATACGTCATACCACCCGATCATCGGCGGTGGGCCCAACAGCTGCATCCTGCACTATCACGAGAACGATCAGCGGCTGCGCGCGGGCGATGTGCTGCTGATCGACGCCGGCTGCGAGTATCACTGTTACGCATCGGACATCACCCGGACGATCCCGGTCGGCGGACGCTTCACAGCGGAGCAGCATGCCGTGTACGACATCGTTCTCGAAGCGAACCGGGCGGCGATCGCCAAGGTGCGCCCCGGGAACCATTGGAACGAGCCGCACGAGGCCGCCGTGCGCGTCATCACCCAGGGCCTGGTGAGGCTCGGACTGCTCAAGGGCCGCCCCGCGAAGCTCGAGCGCGATGGGGCATACCGCAGGTTCTTCATGCACCGCACCGGCCACTGGCTGGGCATGGACGTGCACGATGTCGGGGATTACAAGGTCGGTGACCAGTGGCGCGTGCTCGAGCCCGGCATGGTGCTGACCATCGAGCCGGGCCTCTATATCCCTGTCGGCGCGCGCGGCGTGCCCAAGCGCTTCCAGGG
>JAJYTX010000450.1 GCA_021792815.1 Pseudomonadota bacterium | reverse complement strand
TGACGTCGACCTCGGCGATGATGGCCTGCACCAGCACCTGCGGCCGGCGGATGTCGAGCTTGTCGATGATGCCGAGGATGGTGTGCATCAGCTTCGGCGGCGCGGTGATCACCAGCGCATTGTTCTCCGAATCGGCCCACACCAGCGCGTTTTTCTCGGCGGCCGCCTGCGGGGTCGGGCCCCTCGCCGCGTTGGCGTTCGCCATCTGCGCGAGCTCGGCCATCTGTTCCTTCAGCTTCGGCGCGAGCTTCTTCGCATCGGCGTAATGCAGATAGACCACGCGGGTGTCGCCGCCGGCCTCGGCCGGCGTGTCGAGCTCGGCGACCAGCGCGCGGATGCGCAGCCGCTCGGCCGGATCGCCGCTGATGAGCACGCTGTTGGTGCGTTCGTCGGCCACCACCTTGAACGCCCGGCCCATCTGCGCGGTCGCCTGGCCCTGGTAGAGCTGATCGATCACCTGCACCACCTGCGCGGCCGAGGCATTCTGCAGCGGCATGACGTCGACGTCCTGATTGCCGATCCGATCGATGCGCTGGATGATCTTCATGATCCGGTAGACGTTGCTCGCCCGGTCGGAGATGATCAGGATGTTGGAGGGCGGATAGGCGGCCAGATGCCCGTACTCGGGGATCAGCGGCCGCAGGATCGGCACCAGCTCCGCGGCGCTCACGTTCTTCACCGCGATCACCTGGGTGACGATCTCATCGGAGGTGGGGCTCACGTGTCGCGGCAGATCGATCGAGGGCATCTGCCGGGCGTTCGCGTTGGGCATGATCTTGACGATGTCGTGGCCGGCCGGCACCGCGATGAAGCCGTACACCTGCAGAATCGACAGGAAGGCCTGGTAGAACGCCGGCGGTGACAGCGGCGTCGAGGAATACATCGTCACCTGGGCGTTGACCCGCGGATCGAGGATGAAGTCCTTGCCGGTGGCGATGCTGACCGCCTGGGCGATCTGCCGGATGTTGGCGTTCTTGAAGTTCGGCGTGATGCTCGCCGGCTGGGCGAGCGCCGCCGCCCAGGCGAGGGAGGCGAGCGCGAGCGCGCAGCACGCGAATGAGCGAAAACCTTTCACTCGGCGGTTCCTCATGGTGGGCGATGGCTGCCCTGCGAAGGCCAGAATGCGGGCGGGCGCGGCGCCGGGGCGCTCGAGCCCGGCGCGGCGGTGAGCTGCCGCGCGGTCTGCTCGACCTGGGCCAGATCGAGCGTGAGCTGCCTCTGGTGTCCGTTGCGCAGGATCGTGAGGCTCGCCTGGCTCGATGAGCCGAGGGTGCTCAGGATCTGCTGGTCCTGCGCCGGATCATCGAGCGGCGTGCCGTTGATGGCCGTCACCAGGTCCCCGGGCTTCAGGCCGAGCTCGCCGAAGGCCTGCGGGTCATTTCCCGGATAAACCCGATAGCCGAGCTGGCGCCCCCCGGAGAACACCGGCTCGGGGCGCAGCAGATCGGCCACCAGGCCCGGCCGCCGGGTGATGAGCTCGCGCATGTGCTGCACGAACGCCGGGGCGCTCGCCGCGGGCAGGGCCGGCAGCGCCGCGGCCGGTGGCGCCGAGGCGAACTCCTGCCGCGGCAGCGCCAGAGATTCGAGACGACCTTCGCGCTCGAGCAGCACTTCGCGGGGCAGAACGGCGGCGAGCCGGGCGCCGCCGGGAATGCTGTCACCGATCGCGTAGACTTTGGCGGCCCCGGCGGTCGGTCCGAGAATGGCCATGCCGGCATGCGGATTGCGCTCGGCGATGACCCCGGTCAGCACCAGCGGCAGCTGGGTGCGGGGCGCCGGCGCGCCCAAAGCGCCCGCGGCCATCGGGGAGCGGCCGAAGAGGTGGCTGTCGATGATGCCCGCCACGTCGAGGCCCTGGGCGTGCACCGGCCCGGGGGCGCGCAGGCCGGCCGCAGGCCGCACTGCGCCCCCGGCGAGATCGGTGAGGATCAGCGCCGCCTGCGCGGCGAGGGCAATGGCGAGCACGCCGGTCGCGAGGCGCGGTCCGCGGCTGCCGATCAGGGTGCGCCAGTGCTCGGCCGCCCGAATTCCTTCGAGCCAGGACGCGGTGTTCATCGGCGCATGGACATGCTGTGTGGGCTGGACATCCGATAGACCGCGAGACGCCCGCTGCGTGCAGCGCCGGCATGCGCGATCAAGCTAATGATACGGGGCCGCTGCTTCGGCTCACAAGCGATTGTTTCACAAAGGGCGAGCCCCGGACGCGAGGGCGTGCCACCCCGGCTCGCCGTCGCCAGACTTGTGTTGCGGATCGTGGCTCCCTATAAAGACACTTATGTCCGACCCGCATCCCACCCGTCCCGATACCGGGGTTCTCGTCGAGGAAGCGCGGCCCGAGGTCAAACAGCCGCCGCTGTACCGGGTGGTGCTGCTCAACGATGATTACACGCCGATGGAATTCGTGGTGGATGTACTGGAGAAGTTCTTCAGCCTCGACCGCCCGACGGCCACCCGGATCATGCTCGAGGTGCATACCCAGGGGAAGGGGGTCTGCGGGGTCTTCACGTTCGAGATTGCGGAAACCAAAGTCGCCCAGGTGACCACTTACGCGCGGGACAACCAGCACCCGCTGATGTGTACCCTGGAAGAGGCATGAGCGGCAGGAGGCGCATACCGTGCTGTCCAATGAGCTTGAATACTGTCTCAACGACGCGTTCCACCAGGCGCGCGAAGCCCGCTACGAGTACCTGACGGTCGAGCACCTGCTGCTCGCGATTCTCGATACGCCCAAGGTGCGCGAGATTCTGCGCGCCTGCGGCGCGGATCTCGGCCGGCTGCGCCAGGAGCTCAAGGAACACATCGACCAGTCGACCCCGCGGGTCACCGACGGCGCCGAGCGGGAAGTGCAGCCGACGCTGGGCTTTCAGCGAGTGCTGCAGCGCGCGGTTTTTCACGTCCAGTCGAGCGGGCGCAAGGAAGTCGGGGTGGCGAACGTGCTGGTCGCCATTTTCAGCGAGAAGCAGAGCCACGCCGTGTTCCTGCTCAACCGCCAGCAGGTGAACCGTCTCGATGTGGTCAACTACATCTCGCACGGTCTGTCGAAGCTCGCCGAGGAGAAGGCCACGGACGAGACGCCGGGCGAGGAGCGCGAGGCCGAGGGCGGCGGCGCGCTCGAGAAATACACCACCAATCTCAACCGCCTGGCGCGGGAGGGCCGCATCGATCCGCTGATCGGCCGCAAGCTCGAGGTCGAGCGCACCATCGAGATCCTCTGCCGCCGCCGTAAGAACAATCCGCTGTACGTCGGCGAGGCGGGGGTGGGCAAGACCGCCATTGCCGAGGGTCTGGCGCGGCTCATCGTCGAGGGCCAGGTGCCCGAGG
>JAJYTX010000449.1 GCA_021792815.1 Pseudomonadota bacterium | reverse complement strand
ACGCTGTACCGGCTCGGAGAACAGCAGCGCATCGTCGGAATCTCGGGTTTTACCGTGCGCCCCGCGCAGGCCCGCCGTGAAAAGCCCAGGGTCTGCGGATTCACGAGCGCAAAAATCGAGCGCATCGTCGCGCTCAAACCCGACCTCGTGCTCGGCTTCTCCGATCTGCAGGCGGGGATCGCTACCGAGCTGATCCGCGCCGGGCTCGAGGTGCACATTTTCAATCAGCGCAGCGTCGAGGAAATTCTCGAATTCATCGGCATGCTCGGACGAATGATCGGCGTGCCGCGGCGCGCCCAGGCGCTCGTCGGTCAGCTGCGCAGCGGAATCGAAAGCGCACGACGCGCGGCATCGCGTCTGCCCTGCCACCCGCGTGTCTATTTCGAGGAATGGGACCAGCCGCTGATCAGTGGCATCCGCTGGACCGCCGAACTGATCACCATCGCCGGAGGCGAGGACTGTTTCCCGGATCTGTCCATCCAGCCCGGCGCGCAGCAGCGCATCATCGTCGATCCGTCCGAAGTCGTGCGGCGTGCTCCGCAGGTGCTGATCGCCTCCTGGTGCGGAAAGAAATTCAATCCCGCCCGTGTGCTCGAGCGCCCCGGCTGGGCATCCATCCCCGCGCTGCGCGATCGCAGACTGTTCGAGATCAAGTCCTGCGACATCCTGCAGCCGGGTCCTGCGGCCCTCACGGATGGACTCCGTCAGTTGCGGGCCATCATCGCGGACTGCGCGCATCAGATGGCGCGCATGCAACGCGGCTGAAGGGGCGCTGATTGCCGTGAGCGAGCCTGCCCTACGGTGACGCAGGTCTGCTGCCGCCCCCAACGGCCAGACGATCCGGTGCGTGCGCCGGGAGGGTGCTCTGCAGACGGCAGGCCTGGGCCGGGCGGCATGGGGCGTCGGGGCGTGGAGCGATTCCGGCATGGGCATGACGGAGCCCTCGGAATAAACGCATGGGCAGGAATCCCTATCCGGTGCGTCAGCGCATTGCCGTAACAACACAGGATGGCCGAATCGCCGCCCGCCGGCATCGTTTCTCCGTCCTACGGCAGAACAACCCGGCAGCTCCATATGCTGTCGATCGATGTGTCCGGACAGTCGGTCGGCAACGATAAGCACAGCCGGCGGCTGCCCGATGATCTCGAAGCGGCGAGCCTCCCTACCGCAGGTCTGTCGGGTGCAGCCGCGCGCAAATCGCGCCGACTTGCCTCGCACCGCGAGGGCTCGAGGCCCGTTTAGCTTGTAGGCGATGCGCTGCGGGGCCAGCGCATCCTGCCGACCGTTGGCGGCGCGCATCTCGACCGACCGTCCGCCAGCCCCGGGGTCCCGCGCAGCAGATGGATCGCATGACTTTTGTCACCATTGCGGAGTGATGTGCCCGAGGGCCATTGCGTGCATCAACCGCCCGGGCACCGCTCCGGGAATTTTGGCCACCCTCGGCAATGGCCACTCCACAGACCGGTGATCCGAGCGCGGAACACTGCTGAGACGACCCCCCGTTGCCGAAGGTTGACTGTTGCCGATGATGGATGCACCGCACTGCCCGTGTTAACATATGTCATCGACCGTCGTGTGCCTTCTCCATGAGTGATGTCCCGCACCTTCAGCCGCTGCCACCCGAGCTCATTCGCGGCGTGCTCGAGTCGGCACCCGATGCCACGATCATCGTCAACCGGTCAGGGACGATCCTGTTCGCGAACTCGCGCACGGAGAAGCTCTTCGGCTACGGGGATGACCTGATCGGCCGCAATGTGGACACACTTTTGCCGGAGCGCTACCGGGACGACCATGCCGGACAGCGTAGACGGTACATGGCCGACCCGCAGCCACGGCCGATGGGAACCGGGCTCGAGCTGTTCGCACGGCACCGGGACGGCACGGAGTTTCCGGTAGAGATCAGCCTGAGCCCGGCACACTGCGAACCGGAACCGCTGGTTGTCGCCGCGATCCGCGACATGAGCGCTCACACCCGCATCGAAGGCGAATTGCGAGCCGCGCGCGCCGAGGCGGAGCACGCCAATCGCGCCAAGAGCCGCATTCTCGCCACTGCCAGTCACGATCTGCGCCAACCCCTGCAGGCGCTCGCGCTGCTGAACGCCACGTTGCGCCTGCAGGTCAGCGGTACCGACGCGCAGGCAACGATCGCCGAGCAGAGCGTTGCCATCGACACGATGGGACGGCTCGTCAATGCCCTGCTCGACATTAGCAAGCTCGAATCGGGCGCCATCCGACCGGCCATCGAAAGCTTCGCGCTGGGGCCGCTTTTCCAGCAGCTGCGGCAGGAATTCGAACAACTCGCCCGGACCCGGGGCATTGCGCTACAGGTCGAGCCGGCCACTGAAACGGTGTTGTCCGATATCTCACTGGTGGCGCAGGTTCTGCGCAATCTGCTGTCCAATGCGCTGAAGTATACGCACAGCGGCTCGGTACGCCTTTCCTGCCGGAGAGACGCCGACGCGGTTCGCATCGACGTCAGCGACACCGGCATGGGCATTCCCGCCGACCAGCTCGCCTACATCTATGACGAGTTCTATCAGGTGGGCGTGCGCAGCAATGAGTCGCGCAACGGTTACGGACTCGGCCTGAGCATCGTGCAGCGGATCGTGCAACTGCTGCAGCTGCGCCTCGATGTCAGCTCGACCATAGGCGTCGGTTCCACGTTCTCGATGGTTCTGCCGCCTGGAACGCCGGTTGTCCAAGCCACGGCCCACGACGACCCGGCCGAGCGGCCGCGCGCCTCGCCCGAACCGCTGTCGCACATACTGCTGGTCGAAGACGACGCTGCCGTCCGCAGTGCCACCCGGCTGTTCCTCAAAAGCTGCGGTTACCGGGTGAGCAGCGCGGCCTGCGTGGCCGAGGCGCTTGCGCGAGCGGCTGAAAGCCCGGATGTCGATGTGGTCGTGTCTGACCTGCACCTGGCCGATGGCGAGAGTGGTCTCGATGCGATCACGGCGGTGCGCAGCACGCTCGGACGGAACGTAAGCGCGATCATCGTGACCGGTGACACCTCGCAGGGCATGCGCGGCCTGGCTCTGGATGCGCATATCCGCATGGCCAGCAAGCCCATCCAGGCTGACGAGATGCTGTCGCTGCTGAAGGAGCTGCTGCGGGCCTGACCTCGAGGGCGCGCCGCTCGCTCGCCGCTCAGCCCTGGCGCCGCCCGGCTTTGCGTTCGGCCCGCCTGGCCGCGATGATGAACGGCAGCGCCAGCAGTCCGAACCCGATGAATAACACAATGGCGAGTTCCGGCGCGGGCAGCCCGAGGAACACCGCCGGCAGATGCGGCGGCGCTGGCGCGTGGCCGGAGAAAGCCTCGACCAGGTT
>JAJYTX010000448.1 GCA_021792815.1 Pseudomonadota bacterium | reverse complement strand
GGACAGCCCGGCACGTAGACGTCGACCGGCACGATGCGATCACAGCCGCGCACGACCGCGTAGGAATAGTGGTAGTACCCGCCACCGTTGGCGCACGAGCCCATGGAGATCACCCAGCGGGGCTCGGCCATCTGGTCGTACACCTTGCGCAGCGCCGGGGCCATCTTGTTGACCAGCGTACCGGCGACGATCATCACATCCGACTGGCGCGGACTCGGACGAAACACCACGCCGAAACGATCGAGGTCATAGCGCGATGCGCCGGCGTGCATCATCTCCACCGCGCAACAGGCCAGCCCGAAGGTCATCGGCCACAGCGAGCCGGTGCGCGCCCAGTTGAGCAGGTTGTCGACCTGTGTGGTGAGAAAGCCCCGCTGCGCGAAGCCCTCGGGCTCTTGTGTCAATCCCACTCGAGCGCCCCTTTCTTCCACTCGTAGATGAAGCCCACGGTCAGGATGGCGAGGAACACGACCATGGCGATGAGGCCTGCAACCCCGATGGTCCCCAGGGCGACCGCCCACGGAAACAGGAACACGATCTCGAGGTCGAAAACGATGAACAGGATGCAGACCAGGTAGTAGCGCACATCGAACTTCATGCGGCTGTCCTCGAAGGCCTCGAAACCGCATTCGTACGGCGAGAGCTTTTCGGGATCCGCGGGGTTGCGCGAGAAGAAGCGGCCGATCGCGCTGCCCAGGGTGAGCAACATCAGCGCCAGCGCCGTCGCGATGGCGAGAAAAATCAGGATCGGCAAATAATTGTTCAGCATTGTGTCATCCGCCACGCAAACCAACGGTGTGAGCGGCCTTGCGGCCAGCCGCCACCCGAAGCAGCGCATTGTATCAGCGCATGAACGCGTTTTGGTGCCGACGGTCGGATTCGAACCGACACGCCTCGCGGCGCTAGCCCCTCAAGCTAGTGTGTCTACCAATTCCACCACGTCGGCAACATCATTACTACCGTGCTGGCGACCTGGCCACCGTCACTTCGGCGGCACCTGCGCGCCACCCGGCCCCTGGGCCGAACCGGCCGGGGCGGGCGCCTTTGCGCCGGCCGCCGGGGCCTGGCCCGCCAGATCGAGAATCGTCTTCTGGTGCTCGTGCGTGCGCGTGCTGAGATAAGTCAGCACGACGCTGTTGAGCATGAAGATGACGGCGAAGATCGCCGTGGCGCGCGACAGTGCGGTGCTCGCGCCACGGGCACCGAACACCGTACCGGAGGCGCCAGCACCGAAGCCGGCGCCCGCATCCGCCCCCTGGCCGTGCTGCAGCAGCACGAGCGCGACGATGCACACGCCGGAGATGACCTGAACGACTAGCAAAAAAGCATGCAGCATACTGCTTCAATGAGGTCCCGGCTGTGCGCCGGATAAGCCCCGGCAAGCCAGTACCGTCACCCTCGCACCACCAAAACGATCACGACGTCCCGGCCGCGGCCAGGATCGCCAGAAACTCTTCCGCGTTGAGCGACGCGCCACCGATCAGACCACCGTCGACATCCGGCTGAGCGAACAGCTCCGCGGCATTGCCCGCCTTGACGCTGCCGCCATACAGAATGCGGGTCGCCATGGCGATTTTAGCATTCCGCACGCCGATACGCTCGCGGATGAAGGCATGAACCGCCTGTGCCTGCTGCGGCGTGGCGGTACGGCCGGTACCGATGGCCCACACCGGCTCGTATGCGATCACAGCGGATTCCAACGAATCCACCCCGCACAGCTCGAGCACCGCATTGAGCTGCCGCGCCACAACTTCCTCGGTACGGTTCGCTTCGCGATCGGACAGCTGCTCACCGACACACAGGATGGGCACCAGCGCCCGCGACTGGGCCGCCGCGAACTTTCGCGCCACGAGCTGATCGCTCTCGTGGTAGATCCAGCGCCGCTCCGAATGGCCGATGATCACGTGCCCGCAGCCGACGTCCTTGAGCATCGCCGCGGCGATCTCTCCGGTGAACGCCCCCTGCGCTTCGGCACAGACATCCTGCGCACCGAGCGCGATCGGGCCCTCTCGCAGCAGCCGCCCGACCTCCTGCAGGTACACGAAAGGCGGACACACCAGGCACTGCGCGTCCGAACGGTCCGGATAGCCGGAGAGCAGTTCGTCAACGAGACGCGCGTTCTCCGCGCGCGTACCGTGCATCTTCCAGTTTCCGGCAACGATGGGACGGCGCATGACCCGACCTGACGAGCCTGAGGTCAACCCCCGCGGACTCGCCTTGGGCGAGTCGCACGGCAGAAACACCCGTCCTGCCCATATCGACACATGAGCTGGGGCGGGCGCCTGGCATCGGATGACGGACGGGACAGTGAAGGCACGAGAGGCGAGGTCCGAGGCTCCTGAACGGGGGCGCGATCATAGCGGCGGGCGGCGGGCGGCGCAATGCGCAGTTTATGCGATGGCCGTCCGCACTGCCTCGGCGAGCTCGACCGCGGCGGCCTGCGTGGCGGCCTCGTCTCGCCCCTCGACCATGACGCGGATCACCGGCTCGGTGCCGGAAGCGCGCAGCACCACCCTGCCCTCGGCGCCGAGGCGCTGCTCGATGCGCCGCACGGCACTCTGGACAGCGGGCACACCCGCCGGATCGAAGCGTTCGGCAACCTTGACGTTGAGCAAGACCTGCGGAAACCGGCGCATCGGGGCCGCAAGCTCTGCCAGGGAGCGCCCGGTCTGACGCATCACGGCGAGCACCTGCAGCGCACTCACCAGGCCATCCCCGGTGGTGGTCTTGTCCAGACAGAGGATGTGCCCGGAGCTCTCCCCGCCCAGCATGCCTCCGGTCTCGCGCAGCAGCGAGAGCACGTAACGGTCCCCCACGGCAGCACGGCGGAATTCGATCCCGCTGTCGCGCAGCGCGATCTCGAGGCCAAGGTTGCTCATCACGGTACCGACGACCGGCCCGGCGAGCGCCCCGGCCCGGCGGCGCGCCTGTGCGATGACATACAGGATCTGGTCGCCGTCGACGATACGCCCCAGATGATCCACCATCACCACCCGGTCGCCATCGCCATCGAGCGCGAGGCCGACGTGCGCCCGTACACCGGGCACCGTGAGCTGCAGCAGCTCCGGGTGCAGCGAGCCGCAGCCGTCGTTGATGTTTCGCCCGTTGGGCGAGCAACCGATGGGAACGATCTCGGCGCCGAGGTCGGCCAGAATCCGCGGCCCCACCTTGTAGGCCGCGCCGTTGGCACAGTCGACAACGATCTTCAGGCCCGACAGATCCACCCCTTCGGGCAGCGTCGAGGCGCAGAAGTCCTGGTAGTGCGTGCGCGAGCGATCGACACGGGTGGCGCGGCCGAGGCTGCGCGAGGCGCGGGTGAGCACCGGGTTCTCGAGCTCCGC
>JAJYTX010000447.1 GCA_021792815.1 Pseudomonadota bacterium | reverse complement strand
CTCGCGGCGGGGCCTGCCTGCGCCGCCGGCCCGGGCTGCGGCGAACCGCCGGCGCGCGGCGCGCCGGCGGCCGGGATCGCTGGCGCCCCGGGGGCGTCCTGCGAGCCCTCCTCTGCGGTGCCGGGGTTGCCGTGCGTCAGCCGCTCGATGCGCAGCTCGCAGTCGCCCTCGGCCCACTCGAACACCTGGCGCAGCGCCTCCTCCGGGACATCACCCGGGATCTCGAGCGTCCAGGCCAGGTAGCAGTCCTGGGGGTTGACCTCCGCCAGCGGGGGGAGCGCCTGGGCATCGAGCTGTACGCGCAGCACGGCGAGCTCTGCCAGCTCGCGCAGCATGCGCAGCGGGTCGTTGCCGCGCGCCATGAGTTCGCGGTAGGGGCGGAAGCGGACCTGCCAGCGGGAGGCATCCGGCGGGACGCCCTGCGGCGCAGCGCCGCCGGCTACGGCGGGGGGTGAGGCGGCCGGCCCGCCCTGCTGCCGGTTTGCGAGCGTCACTTCCAGGTCGAACTGCAGGTCCGAGACGCGCTGCGCGTCGATCGGCTGTTTGGCCTGGACCGCGCGCAGCATCGCGCGCAGCACGTCGACGGATCTCAACAGCAGGTCGGAGACCGCGACCGTGACGGCCATGGCGCCACTGCGCAGCTCATCGAGCAGCGTTTCCAGGCTGTGCGTGAACGAGGCGATCTCGCTGAAGCCGAACGTGGCGCTGCCGCCTTTGATCGAGTGCGCCACGCGGAAGATGGTGTTGATCAGTTCCGGATCCGGCGCGCCGACATCGAGCTTCAGCAGCGACGCTTCCATGGTGTCCAGAGCCTCGAAGCTCTCCTCGAAGAACGCGTCGTGGAACTGTGTCAGGTCGACGGTCATTGCGGCGCTCCGTCGAAGCCGAGGATGCCCTCCATGCCGAGCAGCCGTGCGGCCGGCTCGAGCGCCTGGGCCGCGCCCCGCCATGCGACGGTCCGGCCGCCGAGGCGCCGGTCGCGTACGAAGGCACCGAGCAGCTGCAGTGCGGCGGTGTCGATGCGCTGTACCGCGCCGGCGTCGAGCGTGACGGTCTGCGGCGCCTCGAGCAGTGCCGCCAGAGCCGTCTTGAGCGAGTCGGCCTCGGCGAGGGTGCAGTCGCTGTTCAGGGCGAGCTCGCCGGGCGGCGGCGCGGCGGCGTGCGCCGCGCGGCTGCGCCGTGCTTTGCGGCCCGGAGTCGATGGGGTGCGAGATTTCATGATCGAGAGAGCTATCGGCGTGCAGCGGCGGCACTTGAGACCGGCGTCACGAAGCTTGACGCAGTTCCGGGTGGGGCGGGCCGTGCAGGCGCCGCGCCAGCTCCGCTTCCGCCGCCGAGAGGCCGCAGCCGCTCATCAATTCCTCGGCGCTCGCCCCTGCGCGGGCGAGGCGGATCGCGACCTGGTACCCGGGCGCGGCGCCGTGCGTCACAGCGGCGCGGCTCGCCTGTTGATCGAAGCGTTCCGTGAGCTGCTTCACACCCTCGGCGCTTGCCGCCACGGTGTCTTTCATCTGCGCGAGCTGCTCGCGCAGCGCCTCGGTGCGCGACAGCAGCTGCTCGGTCTGGCGGCAGGCGGCGCGCCGCCAGGCTCTGAAGGTCACGGCGGCGAGAACGAACGAGAAGACCAGGAACACCGCCCGGCCCGTGATGAGCAGGAAATCCGCGTCCGGCAGGCTGATGTGCGGCAGAATCATGGCGGCCATGTCGGCGCCTCCTGTGATGGTCGGTGACAGACTGCGCGGCCGCGACGGGCACCGCTGACGGTTTCCCGGCGCGGCGGCAGTGCTGCGCTGAGGAGTTGCACGATCCGTGCCATTGCGCGCGGGCCTGCGCCGCCGCCCGCCGCCTGCAGCGGGCGGTTACCCGGGCGGCGTGGCCGCGCCGGGCGCGGTGCCGGACTGTTTCGGGACCCAGGCGGGATCGAGGTGATTGGGCAGGCGCGTGGAGAGGATCAGCACCACCACGCGCCGGTTGGCCTGGCGGCCCGCGGCGGTGGCGTTGCTCGCGATCGGGTGCTGGTCGCCGAAACCGACGACCGCCAGCCGTCCGGATGCGACTCCGGCGCTCGAGAGCACGTGCACCACGCTGCCGGCCCGCGCCGCCGACAGCTCCCAATTCGAGAAGAACTGCACCGTGCGGATCGGCACGTTGTCGGTGAAGCCTTCCACCCGTACCGGATTGGGGAAGCGGCCGAGTGCCTTGGCCAGACGCCGGATGACGCTCACGGCGCCGGCCGACAGACGGGCGCTGCCGCTCGGAAACAGCACGTCTGAGCGGAACTGCACCTCGATCCAGTTGGGGTTGTGCCGTATCACCACCAGGTTCCGGCGCAGCAGCTCCGACATCGCCTGATCGACGTTTGCGGCCACCCGCGCCAGGGTCGAGCCGGCCGGCCTCGCGGCCGGGGCTGCCTCGAGCCGCGGCGGGGCCGGCACCGGCAGCGGCGTCAGATACTGGCGCGGCTGATTCCTGAGGATCTTCTGGCGGACGATGCTCATGCGGATGTCGGCGCCGGATCCGAGCCGCTTATGCCCCACCTGGATCGGGTTCAGGGTGCGCGGCTGGCCGCGGAAGGCGGCATACAGCGAGTTGGACAGCACCCGGTACTTGCCGGCGTTGACCGAGGAGATCGAGTACATCACCACGAAGAACGCGAGCAGCAGCGTCAGCAGATCCCCGTAGGGAATCGCCCAGCGCTCGTGGTTCATGTGCTCTTCGTGTCTGCGGATCCGGCGCATATCTAGTGCAGGTAGCCCTGCAGCCTCGTTTCGATCGAGCGTGGATTCTCCCCCTGGGCGATGGCCATCATGCCGTCCATGATCAGTTCGCGGAACTGCGTCTGGCGGTGGATGATTCCCTTCAGCTTGGTGGCGATCGGCAGGAAGAACAGGTTGGCGAAGCTGATGCCGTACACGGTGGCGGTGAAGGCGGCGGCGATGCCGTGGCCGAGCTGGGCCGGATCGGCGAGGTTCTGCAGCACCGCCATCAGCCCGAGCACCGCGCCGATGATGCCGAGCGTCGGCGAGTAGGTGCCGGCGCTCTCGAACACCTTGGCGGCGGTGATGTCGGCGTTTTCGCGCATGCTCATGTCGACGGCCAGCGCGTTGTTGATGTGCTCGGGCTCATTGCCGTCCACCACCAGTTGCAGCGCCTTGCGGGTGAACTCGTCGTGCTCGGCGTCGATCAGCGGTTCGAGGCCGAGCAGTCCGCGCTTGCGCGCGGTGTTGCTCCACTCGACGATCTTGGCGACCAGGCTGCCGCCGTCGCGCGGCGGCGGGCGGATGACCCAGGGAAACAGCGCGAGCGCGCGCCGCATCACCGGCAGCGGCGTCTGCACGCAGACAGC
>JAJYTX010000446.1 GCA_021792815.1 Pseudomonadota bacterium | reverse complement strand
CCGGCCATCGACACGGTGTGCGACCTGATTGCCAGACGGGCCGGATGAGGCTTGCACTCTGGCATAATCGCCCGCCGTGAGCCGCATACCCGCCTCCATGGACCACGTGACCCCATACGACCGGTTCTGCTGGAGCGATGTCGAGGTCGAGCGGCTGTTGGTCTCGGGGGGACAGCGGCAGGCGCTCACGGCCTACTTCGGCGCGGCGGAATACCGGGTGCTCGCGCGCCTGGCGCGTGCGGCGCAGCGGGCCGACACGCTGCAGTCCCTGCCACACGTCTTCGTGATCCCGGGCATCCTCGGCTCGCAGCTGGGGCTGCGCCGCCGGGCGCCACTGCCCGACGACGTGCTGTGGCTCGATCCGCTCGACATCCAGAGCGGCCGCCTGGCGCTGTTGAATCTTGACACGGGCACGCCCATCGTGCCGCTCGGCGCGGTGTTGTATTCGCACCTCAGACTGAAGTTATATCTACGCGCGCGTGGCTTCGCGGTCACGCTGTATGACTATGACTGGCGGCTCGACATCGAGACTTCGGCGGCGGCGCTTGCCGAGAGGCTGCGGGCGCACGGTCCGGGGCGCGCTGCGATCGTCGCGCACAGCATGGGCGGACTGGTGAGCCGCATCGCGCTCGGGCTGCCCGGCACCGGTCACGTGGAGCGGGCGGTGCTGCTCGGCACGCCCAACCTCGGCGCCTTCGCACCGCTCCAGGCGCTGCGCGGCAGTTACGCGGTGGTCCGGAACATCGCGCGTCTGGATCTGCAGCGCAACGCCGAGGAGCTTGCCACGCAGGTCTTCAATGGATTCCCCAGCCTCTACCAGATGCTGCCCGGACCCGGCGAGGGTATCGATCTGTTGGACAGGACGCGGTGGCCACGGTTCGGCCCGGCGCCCCGGCGCGATCTGCTCGAGCGCGCGCGCGGTTTCCTCTCCGGCCTGCCTGCGCCGGACGGCAGGTTCGCGGCCATCGCCGGGGTGGGCCACAAGACCGTGACGGCCGCGTCGCGGCGACGGGAGGGATTCGTCTATACCGTGACTCGCGGCGGTGACGGCACCGTGCCGGCGCTCAGCGCCGCACTGCGCGGTGCGGATTCCTATTTTGCGCCGGTCGCACACAGCGATCTGACTCGCGACTCCCGGATCGCATCAGCCGTCGTCGACCTGTTGCGTAAAGGCGTCACCCGGCGTCTGCCGATGCGCTGGGCCAGCCGCGGCCGCGCGCAGGCCCGCATCAGCGACCGCCGGCTGTACCGGCTGCAGACCGACAAGCTCGATTGGGCGCGAATGAGACCCGTTGACCGGCAGGCTTTCCTGCAGAATCTCAACGAAGCGCCGCCACTGCGGCTGCGCCTGCCGGTGACGCGGCAGAGCCGGTCCTGAGCGACGCTCAGAGCACGAACGGTATCAGCATCCGGGTGCGCGCCTGGTAGGCCGGGTAGGTGTGCGGAAACTGCTCGCAGAGCATTCGCTCCTCGGTGCGCGCGCTGAACACGAAAAACAGGCCCGCCAGCACCACCGCCGGCAGCCACGCCACGCCGAGCGCCAGCACGGTGCCGAGCCCGGCGAGCATCAGACCGGAGTAGATGGGGTGGCGCACATGGGCATAGGGTCCCGAGGTCACCAGCTCGTGCCCTTGCCGCAGCGACATCGGGATGCCCCAGTTGGCCCCGAGATACAACCGAGCCCAGAGGGCGAATACGAACCCCGCCGCGCACAGCGCCAGGCCAGCCCATTGCCAGAACCGGGTGGGCCGCGCCACGAGACCCCCATGGGCCGCCAGCCATCCCGCGAGACCCGACAGGCGCTCGAACTGCAGAGTGAGCACGATCGCCGCGATCAACGCCAGGCGCATCCCCCACGCCCTGCCCCGCCACGAGGCATGGCGCTTCGCCTTCTTATTGAACAGCGCCCAGGTCCACCACAGGACGAAAAACCCGAGCCACAGCTCGCCGATGAGCCTGCGGAACGTCATGGGCGCGCCTGGCCCGGCGACTCGCTAGTCGCGGAAGTTGTTGAATTGCAGCGGCAGATCGAGCTTGGCCGAGCGCAGCATCTGGATGGCGGCCTGCAGATCGTCGCGCTGTTTGCCGGTGACACGCACCTTCTCCCCCTGGATGCCGCCCTGGACCTTGAGCTTGGAGTCCTTGATCAGGCGGGTGATTTTCCTGGCATTCTCGGCATCGATACCCTGCCTGAGCAGCACCTGCTGGCGAGCCGAGGACAGGGTGATTTCGGGGTCCTTCACTTCGAGGCACTTCAGGTCGATGCCGCGTTTGCCGAGGCGGAGCTTGAGGATCTCGAGCATCTGCTTCAGCTGAAAGTCCGCCTGGGCATGCAGGGTGACGCTGAGTTCCTCGAGCTCGAAGCGGGCTGCGGTGTCTTTGAAGTCGAAGCGTTGGGCCAGTTCCCGGTTCGCCTGATCGACCGCATTAGCCACCTCATGGATGTTGAGCTCGGAGACCACGTCGAACGAGGGCATTGCGGGCGGTTCCAGGGGCAGAACGGGCGGGTATTGTATCGCCTGCCGCGCTGATGATAGGCTCCGATTCATGCTTCTTCGCCAGCCCAAAGAACACCTCGGCAACCGGTGGTGGTGGCGCACTCCGCAACCGGAATGGGCCGCGGGCCGCTAGTTTCTCGCCTCAAGAAATCGCTTTAATCCGCCAGAACCCATCTCCGGACGCAACCGGGATGGGTTTTTTGTTGCGCTTCGATTCGGGAGAGCATGTTGAAGCAACCGTTCGACATACCAGGTGACCTCGATACGCCGGTCTCGGCGTTCATGAAGCTGTCGGCGTTCGCACCGCATTTCCTGCTCGAGAGCGTCGAGGGCGGGGAACGCGTCGGGCGCTACTCGTTCATCGGATTTGGCGATGGCCTCACCCTGCGGCTCGACCACACCGGCCTGGCGATCGGCGCTGAACGGCGACCCGTGCCGCGCACCGCGGCGGAACTGCTCACCGCGCTGCGCGATGCGCTCGCTCGCACCCCGGTGCCGGGGCCTGGGATTCCCGGCGTGCCGCTGGCCGGCGGTCTGGTCGGCTATGCCGCCTACGACGTAGTGCGCTTCTTCGAGCGGCTGCCGGTCGTGCCCGGGAAGGCCCCCGACGTACCGGCGCTGCACTACGTCGCGCCCCGCTCGCTCCTGGTGTTCGACCACCTGACACGCGGCATCGCCCTGCTGCATTGCGGCCCCGAACAGGAGCGGCGCTCGCTGCGCCGGGAGATCATCCAGGCGCTGCGGGGCGCTCTGCCTTCGACGGCGCGCCGCGCAGCCTACGGCGCACCCGCGCCGGCCAGCAGCCGCGACGAGTACATCGGCGGGGTGAAGCGGGTCAAGGAATACATTGC
>JAJYTX010000445.1 GCA_021792815.1 Pseudomonadota bacterium | reverse complement strand
CGCAGGTTCGGATCCGGCGGCAGGTCGTGCACGCTCCCGGAGGTATCTCCGGTCACGAGGATGGCCTTCACGGGCGTTCCGAGCATCCGGCGCAGCGCCGCGATCGCCTGCATGCCGGTCTCGCCTTTGCCCAGGTGATAGTCGGTCAACAGCACATCGAAGCCGCTTGCGGCCCGGCCGGCCTGCAGCGCCCGCTCGAGCGACTCGACGGCGGTCACCTGGTAGCCCTCGACTTTCAACAGCATCTCGGTTGCTTCGCGCACCCCCGTGTCGTCCTCGATGAGCAATACCCTGGGCCTGCCGCCCGATCCGCCCGGGCCTGGCACGCGCGGCCGCTCCTGCGGCCGTTCCGTCCAGGCGGTTTCGCTCGACGCGGGCAGCAGCAGCGAAAAGACCGATCCCTCGCCAGGCTGTGAGCGTACCAGCAGCTTCAGGCCCAGCAGATCGACGATTCGCTTCACGATCGACAGTCCCAGTCCGTAGCCGTCGCGCGGCCCGCTGCCGGTCACCCCCACCTGGTAGAACTCGTCATAGATGCAGGGGATCTGATCGGCGGGAATGCCGATGCCGGTATCGTGCACCTCGAGGCGCACGAGTGGGTCCGCGCCGGCCCGACAGCTGAGCGTGACCCGCCCGCGGGTGGTGTACTTGATGGCGTTCGAGACCAGGTTGCGCAGGATCTGTTCGACGAGCGAGGGGTCGCTGTGCACGCAGGCGCCGGTCGCTTTGACTTCCAGCGTCAGACCCTTGCCGGCGGCGATGGCGGCGAACTCGCGGTGGATCTCCTCGAAAACCCGCGCAACGGGGAAACCGCTGATCTCGGGCTTGACCGCGCCGGATTCGAGCTTGCTGATGTCGAGCAGCGCGTTCAGCAGCCGCGACATCGATGCAATGGCCTGCTCCTGTTGTGACAGAGCCTCCACCACCAGCGGTTCGCTCGCCGTGCGGCGCAGCGTGCCGTTGAGCAGCGCCAGCGCCTGCAGCGGTTGGCGCAGATCGTGGCTGGCCGTCGCGAGGAATCGGCTCTTGCTCTGGTTGGCCCGGTCGGCGCTGTCGCGCGCCAGATCGGCGACCTCACGGGCCCGCTCGGCCGCGGCTTTGGCGGCGATCAATTCCTGCTGGATGCGATGTCGTTCGCCGACGTCGCGGATCGCCGCCACGACCATCGGCCGCTCGCCGTCGGACACCGGACTGAGGCTGATCTCGACCGGGAATTCGCTCGAGTCCCGCCGGCGGCCCTGCAGATCGAGGTTCTGTCCCATCGGCCGCACGCGCATGTGCTTCATGTAGTCTTCGCGATGAGCGGCATGCCGCAAACGGAACCGCTCCGGCAGCAGCATCTCCACGCCGCGGCCGACCACCTCCTGCGGCGCATAGCCGAACAGCGCGCTCACCTGCCGGTTGGCATACAGAATGATTCCCGCGCCGTCCACAATGAGCATCGCATCGGGGGCCGCTTCCAGGGCGCTTCGCGAGAGTTCTGGAGGTGTCAGGCGCAAGAGTCCACGTCCGCTCAAGGTTCCCGGAGGACCGCTGCCGCCTGAATCCACTCCTCCCGGTCGGCTGATGCGAGGTTCGATGAACCGGGCCCGCGTCCGTGAGCCGATCCACCTCGCCGCACTGCTTCGACCCGGGCCGCGCCTTCTGAGGCGTTCTCAGCGGCATTCGGAAGAATATTCCTCGGGCGCGGCAAGATCAAATGCGACTCGGACCCATTCCTGATCATGAGGGCCGGATGCGTGCTGCGCGCCGGTGGGGCCGTCGGCGCCCGGCGCGACTTCCGGCATTGCGGAAAATACCCAGTGTCTCGTCCCGAAGAGGTGATCTTTGCGGCCGGCAGCGCTGCACGGTGCGTGCAACTACGGAGTGTGCCCGCCGGGAGGCGGTGACACCATGCCGACGGCTCCCGTCAACACAGCGAACCCCCGGTGGGGAGGCCCGAAATGGCGCAGACCCGACTGATGCAGGACTTGGAGCGTCAAGGCGTTTCACGCCGGGACTTTCTGGCCTTCTGTGCGAGCATGGCCGCCGTGCTGAGGCTGCCCAAAGCCGCCTCGGCCGCGATCGCCCAGGCCGTCGAGACCGGCAAGCGCCCGATCCTCGTGTGGCTCGAATTCCAGGACTGCGCGGGCAACACCGAGTCGTTCCTGCGCGCCGGCCACCCGACGGTTGCCGATCTGATCCTCGAGAGCATTTCGCTCAATTATCACGAGACGCTGATGGTGGCGGCCGGCAGCCAGTCCGAGGCCGCGCTCGAGGACACGGTCGCGAAGCACAGGGGCGAGTACATCGCCCTCGTCGAGGGCGCGATTCCGGCGGATGCCGACAGCGGCTACTGCATGGTCGGCGGCCGCTCGGCGCTCGATATCGCCCGCGAGGTCTGCGGCAGCGCGGCGGCGACGGTCGCGGTCGGGACCTGCGCGACCTTTGGAGGCCTGCCCGCCGCCCACCCCAATCCCACGCGCGCGCTTTCGGTCGCCGACGCGGTGCCGGGGGTTCGGAACCTGATCAACATGTCGGCCTGCCCGGCGAACGCCGAGAACATCACGGCGCTCATCGTCTACTACCTCACGGTCAAGCGTTGGCCGCCGCTCGATCAGTACCGCCGGCCGCTGTTCGCCTACGGCACTCTGATCCATGATGCCTGCGAGCGGCGCGCGCACTTCGACTCCGGACAGTTCGTCGAGGCATGGGGCGATGAAGCGCACCGGCACGGTTACTGCCTGTACAGAATGGGGTGCAAGGGACCGGCGACCGCGCAGAACTGCCCGAATGTTCAATGGAACGGCCATACCAACTGGCCGATCGGCTGCGGCCATCCGTGCCTCGGATGCGCGGAGCCGAATTTCTGGGATGTGATGACGCCATTCTACGAGCGGTTGCCGGACGTCGCCGGAATGAGCGCCGGGCGCTGGCTCGACCCGGTCGGAATTTCCGCCACCGGAGTGGTGGCCGCCGCCGCCGTGGTGCATGGCATCGGCGAGGTGACCCGCTATCGCCGCGGCCATCGGCCGCCGCCAGCGCCGAAGTCACAGCCCGATGAGACAGCCCGCGATGGCGAGTCGCATGAGGAGGGGCGTAAATGACCCACGTCGTCGTTGATCCCATCACCCGGATCGAAGGTCACCTGCGCATCGAGGCGGAGGTGCAGGGCGGAGCGGTCACGAAGGCCTGGTCTTCCTCAACCATGTTCCGCGGTGTCGAGCTGATCCTCGAGGGGCGTGACCCACGCGATGCATGGGCGTTCACTCAGCGCATCTGCGGAGTGTGCACCACGGTGCATGCCATCGCCTCGATCCGCGCGGTGGAGAACGCCATCGGAGCCACGCCTCCGCCGAATGCGCGCATCCTG
>JAJYTX010000444.1 GCA_021792815.1 Pseudomonadota bacterium | reverse complement strand
CCCCGGATCCTGGGTTGCGGGCTGCAGCTTCAGGTCGAGGGGCTTGCCTTTCGCGGTACCGGTCACGCGCCCGCGCGCCCAGTCGAATCTCACCTGCTCGGTCGGGCCGTTGCCCTCGGCCCGGAAGCTGAGCGGCCGGACCTCGCCGTTGAACAGCGTGAAGCGGCTTTCCTGCTGCAGGGCCCGGTGGAAGAACAGCCGGAACAGGCCGCTCGCGTGATCGCTCGAGTGGTAGCGGTATTGTCCGGGGGAAGTCTCGCTCAGCGTCAGCCGCGAGGTGCCGGCGGTGATGCCGTGCCAGGCAATGGAGTAGGTCGCCACGAAGGTCGGCGGCGCGAGGGCCGCCGGGGCGTTGGCCGCGCGGCACAACGTGCCGGCGGCGAGCAGCGCGGCGAGACCGATCGCGCCGCGACGGAGCCTGTCAGGTGCGAGCCGCACGGAAATCCTCCACGACCGGTTCGTCTAGCGGACGATCATCGAGCCACGGGCGGTCCTGGCGCCAGGCGAGCCGCCCGGCGGCGAGCCAGCCGATGACGCGAGGATAGATGATGTGCTCGGTGGCCTGCACCCGCGCCGCGAGGCTCTGTTCGCTGTCCCCGGGCAGCACGGCGACTCGCGACTGCAGCACGACCGGGCCGCCATCGAGCTGTGCGGTCACGAAGTGCACACTCGCCCCGTGTTCGCGCTCGCCGGCTTCGAGCACCCTGCGGTGGGTGTGCAGCCCGGTGTACTTCGGCAGCAGCGAGGGATGGATGTTGAGGATCCGCCCGGCGCGCGAGGCGACGAATTGCGCCGAGAGAATCCGCATGAAACCCGCGAGCACGATCAGATCCGGGTTCGCCGCCGCGAGGGCGCCGGCAAGCGCCTGCTCGAAAGCCGGCCGCTGCGCCGCGCCCTGCCAGGGGACGACCCCGGCAGGCAGGCCGAGGCCGCGCGCGGTGTCAAGACCGGCCACGTCGGGGCGGTCGGCGAGGACCATGCCGATGCGCGCATCGAGGCGGCCCTCGAGGCACTGGCGCGCGATCGCCGCCATGTTGGAACCGCGGCCGGAGATCAGGATCGCGATGCGCAGGGGGGCGAGGCTCACTCTATGACGACGCCGCGGGTGCCGGGGCGGATCTCGCCGATGATGCGGGCGGCCTCGCCGTGTGCGCCGAGCAGTTCCACCGCCCGAGCGGCCCGCGACTGCGACACGATGACCACCATGCCGATGCCGCAGTTGAAGGTGCGGTACATTTCCGCCGGATCGATGCCGCCCGCCTGGCGGATCCACTCGAACACCGGATCGGCCGGCCAGCGCCGCCGCTCGAGCACCGCCTCCAGTCCCTCCGGCAGCACGCGCGGAATGTTGTCGGTGAGACCGCCGCCGGTGATGTGCGCCAGGCCGTGCACCGGCAGCGCGCGCGCCAGCGCCAGGAGCGGTTTGACATAAATCCGGGTGGGAGCGAGCAACCGCTCGAACAACGGCGTGCCGTCCACCCGGGTGTTCCGGTCGGCTCCGCTCGAGCTGAGCAGGCGGCGGATCAGCGAGTAGCCGTTGGAGTGCGGGCCCGAGGAGGCGAGCCCGATTACCGCATCGCCGGCGCGGATGGCGCTGCCATCGATGATGGCGTCCCGTTCCACCACGCCCACGCAGAAGCCCGCGAGGTCATAATCGTCGCCCTGGTACATGCCGGGCATCTCGGCGGTTTCCCCGCCCACCAGGGCCGCCCCGGCCTGGGCGCAGCCGTCCGCGATGCCGCGGATCACCGCCTCGGCGACATCGACCCGGAGCTTGCCGGTGGCGTAGTAATCGAGGAAGAACAGCGGCTCGGCGCCCTGCACCACCACGTCATTGACGCACATGGCCACCAGGTCGATGCCGATGCTGTCGTGCCGGCCGGTATCGATCGCCAGACGCAGCTTGGTGCCGACGCCGTCGGTGCCGGACACCAGTATCGGCTGACGGTAGCCGGAGGGCAGTCCGACCAGGGCACCGAAGCCGCCGATGCCCGCCAGCACCTCGGGGCGGCGGGTACGCTCGACATGCGGCCTGATGCGCTCGACGAGCGCATCACCGGCATCGATATCGACGCCGGCATCGCGATAGGTCATGCCGCGGCCTGCTTTCCCTTCAATCATGCAATCACTTTCGAGGATGGATCGGCCGCCGTGCGGCAGGTGCGCCTATGGTATTGTACATTCCGACCGGCGCCGTGGCGCGATACAAACACTCGATCGGATGCCAGCCCGCAAGATCACCGCCCTTCGCATCTGGCTCGCCGTGGCGGTCGCTTCCTGCGCGGCGCTGCCGCTCGCATGCCGGGCGGCCCGGCGCGTGCCGGTCTTCCTGGTGGACGTGAGCGGCCAGTCCGTGCCCGCACTGCAGCAGGCGATGCGCAGGGCACTGGTGCGCGCGACCGGCCGGCCCGGATCGGCGGCCGACCCGGCGTTCGCCGCCCTGGTGGCCCAGGCGCCGAAATACGTGGCCGGCTACCAGCGCGGTCCGCAGGGACAACTGCAGGTGGCGTTCAATGGCGCCGCGGTCGATCGGGTCATCACCGCTCTGGGACGCAGCGTGTGGAATGCCGATCGCCCGTTCACCCTGGTGGTGCTGAGTCCGATGCCGGACCAGGCCGACTTCGATGCCGATCACACCGCCCTCGAGCAGGCTGCCGAAGCCCGCGGGCTGCCGATCAGCATCATGCCGCTGCCGGTCACGGATGCGAGCGGTCAGCTCCTGCCGCATGACCGCCTGTTGGCGCTGGTGCATCGCTACGGGGCGGAGCAGTTGCTGGTCGGCGAACCGCCGGCTGCGCCGGCCAACGCGCCGAGCGTTCCCGGCGCGACACCCACCGGCACGGCCGGGCCCACCGGTGCGGCGCCGGCGCCAGCCGTGCAACCCTCTCCCGGCCCGCCCTCGGCGCCGGCCGGGGGTGGGGCGGGACCCCTCGCGGCGGGATCGTCCGCTCCGGGCGCAGCCGCGCAGGCCGCCGCGGCCGAATGGCAGTGGACGCTCGTCACCCCGTTCATGCGCCGCCGGTTCAGCGGGGCGCTCACCACGGGGATCGACGCCACCGTCGATCTGCTGGCGCCGCCGCCTGCCCTGGCCGCCGACCGGACCGGCACGGTGGCGCTGCGCATCGAGGGGGTCTCGAATCTCACCGATTACGCGCATGTCGAGATGATGCTGGCGGCGATGCCGGGTGTGAGCCGGGCCGACGTCCGCGAGGTTCACGGCAACACCGCGGTGTTCTCTCTGCAGGCCCACGGCGGCGAGCCCACCGTCGTGCGCCTGCTCGCCGGTGCGCCGCATTTCTCGCCGACGCAGGCTGCGGGCGGCCTGCTCGCGTATCGCTACCTGCCGGTCCTGGCCC
>JAJYTX010000008.1 GCA_021792815.1 Pseudomonadota bacterium | reverse complement strand
GGCGCTCTACCGGCCGACCGAGGCGCTCAGCATCATGCTGACCGGCTTCTTCCAGAACTTCAATGCCGTGCCGGACAAGGTGATCTACGACCCCAAGACGCATCAGCCCCTGGCCGGAGGGTTGGCCTACGATGCGTACGTCTATCCGACCTCGAACAAGCAGATCCGCGTCGGCCTGGCGAACGTCCACTATCGGATGTCCGCCGCGACCCTGACGTCCGTGACTTCCTATCAGCGCATTCAGACAGCCGATGTGCTGAACGGGACCGGCGGCGGGCTCGCCACCGTGCTCGGTCTGCTGCCGGCCTTCGGCGGGCAGCCGTTTCCGCCTCCTGGAGCCCTGGCCATGGGCACCGGCGGCAGCGTGCGGAAATTCACCCAGGAGCTGCGGCTGAACTCCAACGGCCCGGGTCCGTGGCGCTGGCTGGTGGGTGGGTATTACTCCGATGAGCGCGACGCCGACCAGGAGCCCATGATCGGGCGAAGCGCCTCCGGTACCGTTCTCGCCGATCTGAATCCTGCCATTTACTTCGATATCCTCGCCCATTACCGGGAATACTCCGGCTTCGGCGATCTGACCTACGAAATCACGCGGGCCTTCTCGCTGACCGGCGGGATCCGGCTCGGGCACATCCAGCAGGCGTATGCGCAGACCTTCGGCGGCAGCGATGCGGCAGCCTACAACTTCGTACTGACCGTCCTCGGCGGCGCCGCGACGCCCTACAGCATTCCGCTCACCCGCTCGAGCCAGAACATCACCAACTACCTGGTGACTGCGCGCTACCATTTCACGCCGCACACCATGGTCTACGCGCGGTTCGCCACCGGGTTCCGCCCGGGTGGCCCGAATGCCCGGGTCAACGGTTTGCCGCCGGCCTTTCAGCCGGACACGACCAAGGATTATGAACTCGGCCTGAAGTCCGGTTTCTGGCGCGGCAAGGGGGCGCTCGACCTGACCACCTATTACATGAAGTGGGACGGCATTCTGGTGCCGATCTCCGCGCACAGCGTCTCCGGGCTCGGCAACGGCGGCAATGCCGAGTCCTACGGCGTCGAGGCCGATCTGATGCTCGAGCCGGTTCGCGCGCTGACCTTCAACCTGACGCTGGCCGAAGCCCACGCGCAGATCACCCAGGCCGACGCGGCGGCGGCCGGCGCGCTGGCTGCGGGGGATCCTTTGCCGTATGACCCGCGCTGGAGCGGGTCGCTGTCCGCGGACTACCGGGTGCATGCCTGGGGCCGCTGGCAGGCTGACTTCGGCGCCACCGCGAAATATGACGGCTCGCGGCATTCCGGATTCACCTCGAGCGTGCAGATTCCCGATTACGTCCTGCCGTCCTACACGCTCCTCGATCTGCGCGCAGGGCTGAACGATGGCGACACGGATGTCATGCTTTACGTCGACAACGTGACCAACGACCGGGCGGAACTCGCGGCAACCACGGCGTTCGGGCCCACTGAAATCACCATTCAGCGGCCGCGAACGATCGGCGCACTCGTCACGCTGCACTTCTGAACGGCAAGCACATGAGGCCTGTGGAGGATCTCGGGACGTACCCGCACCCTGGCGGGGGTGGACGGGCGCGGGCATCCTCGTGGCCGTCGCGAGTGTCTCGGCCATGGACCAGGAGGTCTCAGGGCCGTTCATCGACCCGATGAAACGGCTGCGGCACCTGACCGACGTGCAGGGGGGGCTCGCCGATCTGAGCGCGGTCGCCGCGCTGTGCTTCGCCGGGTGTGGGCGCTCCGGCAGCGCTGCACACCTGCGGCGGCCACAACCAGGGTTCCCTCGGGAGTAACCGATGATCGAGCATACGCATCCGGCCGTCTGCGATCCGAAGGCACTGGATTCAATCTTCGCACCGTACGATCAGTGCCGGCTGCCCGGCGTCGCCGTCGCCGTTGCCATCGACGGTCGGCCGGTCTATCGGGGCGGCTTCGGGCTGGCCAACATGGAACTGCCCGTGCTGCTCACGCCGGCGACGCGCATGCGCATCGGCTCGACCACGAAACACTTCGCCGCGCTCGCGTTCCTGCTTCTGTGCGAAGACGGGCGCGCCAGCCTCGAGGCGCAGGTCGGGGAGTACGTTCCGCAGCTGCATCCCGTGAATGGCGCCGTGACGATGCGCGCGCTGATGGGCCACACCAGCGGCCTGCGCGATGTTTTCCAGGTGTCGATGTTCATGCACGGCATCGGCCGCACGATCAGCGATGCGCAGCTGCTGGAATGCTACCGGCAGATCGACGATCGGGAATTTTCTCCCGGGGCCGGCTGGAGCTACAACAACGGAGGCTATCTTCTGCTGACGGCGGCGATAGAGCGCATTACCGGACAGCGGCTCGAGGACGTGCTCGAGCAGCGGATCTTCGCGCCGGTCGGCATGTACGACACTCGTCTGCGTCGCTGGGACAGCGACTTCCTGCCCAACAGCGCCGCGCTGCACATGGTCGATCCGCGCCACGGATACACCAAGGTAACGATGGGCATGGAGCTCACGGGCGCCGGCGGCGTCGTCTCGACCATGGACGACATGGTACGCTGGCTGACCCACATGGACGCTCCCGTGATCGGCTCGCCGGCCACCTGGCGCGCGCTGCGCTCGCCCGGTGCGCTTGCGGACGGTACTCCCACGTCGTACGGCTTCGGACTGGTTGCGGAGCGCTATCGAGGCGTCGCGACGCTCTCGCACGCCGGCGGGGTCTTCGGCGGGAACTCGCAGATGATCAAGGTGCCCGCGGCAGGCCTGGATATTTCCATCGCGGCGAACCGGGCGGATGCCAATGCGATCGATCTGGCCTTTCAGGTCATCGATGCCTGTGTGCCCGGACTGGACGCGGCCGCGGACGGCTCCATCGATCCGAGCATCTGCGGCGTCTACCGCTCGCCGAATTCCGGGCGAATCCTGGAACTGATGGCGCTCGACGGGCGCGCCTGTCTTCGGGTCGACGGCGGCATGCCCATGAGTCTGAGCGCTGCGGGACCGGGCGCCTGGCGGCTCTCGCCGATGTTCTCGTTCCTCGGCCAGTCGGTCCGTACCGAGGGCTGCCGCCTCGTGTTCCGCGAGTTCGGCGCCGAGGACGTGCTCGAGCCACTGGTGCCGGCGAGCGCCGCAGTGCTCGAACCGTACCGGGGGCGCTACCGGTGCGACGGACTGGCGGTGACGGCGCAGGTCCTGGAGGAGGGCGGGGAGGCGCGCCTGATCACCGAGGGCCGTTTCGGCGAGGCCCGGTATGCGCTGAGGCCGCTCAGTGCCGACGTCTGGCAGGCCCAGGCGCTCGATCCGCTTTCCCCGATGGGTGGCGTGCTGACGTTCGCAGAGCACGCGGAGGGATTTACGCTCAGTGCCGATCGCATGCGCAACGTGCGCTTCCTGCGGGCGGCATAGCCGTGTCCCCACGACACGAACGGAATGGGTTCCGCAGCTCCGTCAGACGGAACGGGCCGGCTCGATGGGTTCGCCAATTCAGCGCAGGGGTGGGCCGATGAGGTCTCCATGTTGAAGATCAGCGTCGTCCCGGAGCGCTGGCCCATGAAAGAGCCGGTGCGCATCTCCGGCTACGTGTTCGCGCATTTCGACGTCCTGGTGGTCGAAATCGAGCGCCACGGCATCCTCGGGCGTGGAGAGGCAAGCGGCGTGTACTACCACGAGGAGCATCCGCAGCGGATGGCCGAGCAGATCGAGCGGGTGCGCGCACGGCTCGAGTCCGGCATGTCGCGCACCGCGCTGCGCGAGGTGCTGCCTCCGGGCGGGGCACGGGCGGCGCTCGATGCGGCGCTGTGGGATCTCGAGGCCAAGTGCTCGGGCGTCTCGGTGTACCAGCGCGCGAACGCCGGCGCTCCGCGCGCGCTCCCAACGACGTACACCCTCGGCGCCGACTCGCCGGAGCGCATGGCCCAGGCGGCACGGCAGTTCGCCGCGGCGCCGCGGCTGAAACTGAAGCTCACCGGCGAGGACGACCTCGAGCGCGTGCAGGCCGTGCGCGCCGCCCGACCGGAGGCGTGGATCGGCATTGATGCCAATCAGGGACTGAGACGCGCCTCGCTCGAGGCACTGTTGCCGGATCTGCATGCCTTGGGGGTGCAGCTGATCGAGCAACCGCTGCCGGTGGGGCAAGAGGCGCAATTGCACGGCCTGCGCTCGCCGATTCCGCTCGCGGCCGACGAAAGCGTCCAGGCGATGGCCGACCTTCCCCGCGCTCACGGTATCTTCGACGTCGTCAACATCAAACTCGACAAATGCGGCGGATTGACCGAGGCGCTGCTGATGGTGCGCGAGATCCGCCGACTCGGGATGCGGCCGATGGTCGGATGCATGTCGAGCACGACACTCGGGATTGCGCCGGCGTGTGTCCTCGGACAGTTGTGTGATCTGGTCGATCTGGACGCACCGCTGTTTCTTCGCGAGGACCGCGCTCCGGCAGCGGTCTACCGTGATGGCACGGTATGCTGCCCGCAGGTGTGGGGCTTCCCCGCCGATCACCGCGCCGCGGGCTGAGTGCGGCTGCGGTGGGCGCGGCACGTCGGAGCCGGGCATCGCGGTCCGCAGGTCGGACGAGCGGGGCGCGCCCGGGGTGAACGCTGGGCACGAAGCGCCGGGTTGTTTCGCCGCGCTCTGTCTGCGGGTGCTCGCCCAGCCCGATCCTGCAGCGCTCGCACGCGTGCTCAGCTATTTTCAGATCCTGAACGTCGTGCCGCAGCGGGTCGTGGCAGAGCTGGACAGCTGCGGCGCGCAGCACATCCGCGTCGAGACCCGGGGCCTCAGCCCTCATCAGCTCGCCGTGATCGGGGCGAAGCTCGCGGAGCATCCGGCCGTGGAGCAGGCCGAGTGGAGTCCTCTGGACCCCGGGTGATGCAGGCGCCGGCGCCGTGCCGTCGTGCCGTTGCGGCGACCGGCGGGTGCTGCCTGGATCGTCCGAGGCTTGCTCCCGTCATTGCATCGTGTGTCGTTACGCGATGTACGGTGACAGGATCAGAAGCTTCCGGCACGACGGACTCGAACGATTCTTCAGGACGGGCTCCAGGGCTGGCATCCGGCCCGAGCACGCCAAGCGGCTGAATGTGCAGCCTGGCCGCCTGGACGGGGCGACCTGCCCGGAAGATATGAAGATGCTCGGCTGGCGATTTTGCCAAGCGGGGAACTCCGAGGAACCCCGTCTCGCCTCGAAGTCGGTGCCGGCCGGGATCAGGCGACCAGTTTGGCACTCACCAGGCGATTGAGGCTGACCCCCTGCTCGGCCGCCTCAATGGAGAGTGCCCGATGCACTTCGGGGGGGATGCGCACGCGAAACTCGCCGCTGAAGTGTCGCTCCGCGAGCGCGGGCGGAACGGTCTCGCCGTTCGCCTTCATATCCGTGACCACACGCGCCACCACTCGGCGGATTCCCTGCAATGCGGCATTGGGGGTCTTGGCGAGCCAGGAGAGCGAGGGGAATTCGGCGCAGAGCCCGATGTGCTCCTGGTCCTCGGCCGACCAGGTGACCCGGTAGGTGTAGTGATCAGTTCGCATGGCTCTGGTCCTCCAATTTCTGAATCGCCTGCAGGACCTGCCGAACCTGATACGGCTTGGCGCGTCCCTTGGCATTCTGGATATTGACCCGTGGGTCTCCCGCCCACGGTGTTTTGAAGATGGCATGGCTGGTGCCATGCTGGCGAGGCTTGCCGAAGTACCTCTCGCAGACCTTCAGGAGATCGGTGAACCGGACATTGGCCGGCTCCCGGCGCATCTGCTCGCGGATCTTGTCCACGGAAGCCACGAAGGCATGGTACCACTAGTGGTACCATATCGAAAAGTAGACCCGGTCGCATCGCCCGTGAGGCGCGCGGGCGCTGAAAGGCCCATCCGGTGTCCGCCGCCGTCAGGTGGGGTCGGGGGTCCCGGTAGCGGACAGGCGTGGAGTGCTGATCCGGCGTGCGCGTGAGGCGTGGCGCGAAGGCCGCATGCCGCCACGAGTCCTCGTGCCGGCTCCGGTGTCTCAGCGACTTGCCCGGGTGCTCGATCCGCTGGGGCTGTCGGCGCAGTCGGTCCTGCCCTGAACATCCGGCCCGTGGATCCCTGCGCTATCGCCGCGTGGCCGGGTCCGGTGGACCCGGCGGCGGGAGCACCGGTCCGATGTCGCCGAGCAACTGCCCGAGGTTCAGGGAATTCTCCACGGCATCCGCCAGGCGCTCGAGCGCGTGCTCGCGTCGCTCGCGATGATCGAGCGGTATGGGCGCGGCGAGCCCGGCCCAGGCGAGCAGTGCGCGGCACGCGTCCGGCTCTTCGAACAACCCGTGCACGTAAGTGCCCAGCACCTGTCCGTCCGGTGACAGGGCGCCGTCGGTTCGCCCGTCCTCGAGTTCGATCAGGGGGCGGGTGAGCGCCGCGCCGCTGCTGCGGCCCATGTGAATCTCGTAGCCGCGGACCACGGCGCCCGTCAGCGTCAGACGGCCGCTGACGTTGCGCAGCTGTTTTTCTCTGTCCAACGTGGTGTGCAGAGTGAGCCAGCCGAAGCCCGGGCGGGTCCCCACCGATCCCTCGACGCCATGCGGATCGGCGATCGTCTCGCCGAGCATCTGCAAGCCGCCACAGATGCCGATCAGCCGTCCGCCGTAGCGCAGGTGTCGTGCGAGGCGCTCGCCCCAGCCGCGCTCGCGCAGCCAGGCGAGATCGGCGCACACGGACTTCGAGCCGGGCAGGATGATGAGATCGGCGCCGGTTACGTCGTGGGGGTCCACGGTGTAGCGGAAGTCGATCTGCGGGTGCTGGCGCAGCGGATCGAAATCGGTGTGGTTGGAGATTCGCGGCGTGACCGGTACGACCACGCGCAGCCGCGCCGCCTGCGTTGCGGGTGGGTCCGGCTCGCGGCGGATGCCGTCCTCGGCGTCGAGGTGCAGGTTCTCGAGGTACGGCAGCACGCCGAATACCGGCTTGCCGCTGTGCGTCTCGAGCCACTCGAGCCCGGGATCGAGCAGTGCCCGATCGCCGCGGAAGCGATTGATCACGAAGCCGGTGACGCGCGCGCGCTCGGACTCGCTGAGCAGCGCCAGCGTGCCGACCAGCTGCGCGAACACCCCTCCGCGGTCGATGTCCGCGATCAGCGCCACGGGGCAGTCGATGGCCTCGGCGAATCCCATGTTGGCGATATCGTTGGCGCGCAGGTTGATTTCGGCCGGAGAGCCCGCGCCTTCGACCACGATCAGCTCGTAGGCAGACGCCAGTCGCTGGTAGGACTCGAGCACCGCCTGGCGCGCGATCCGCTTGTACGCGTGGTAGCCGGCCGCATCGAGCGCGCCGATCGGTCGGCCCTGAATGATCACCTGCGCCCCACGGTCGCTTTCCGGTTTGAGCAGGACCGGATTCATGTCCGTCGTCGGAGCAATGCCCGCCGCCAGTGCCTGCAGCGCCTGGGCGCGTCCGATCTCGCCGCCGTCGCTCGCGACCGCGCTGTTCAGTGACATGTTCTGCGGCTTGAACGGCGCGACGCGCACACCCCGGCGTCGCAGCACCCGGCACAGGCCCGCGACCAGCGTGCTCTTGCCCGCATCGGAGCTCGTGCCCTGGATCATGAGTGTGCGCGCGGTCATGAGGGAAATTCCGGGTGGGCCTCCGGGGCGCGCTTGGGACGTCCCCGCGGCGCGTCCTGACCAGAGGCAAAGTGCCGGCCGCCTGGTGTGTCGACGAGGCGAGTGAGTATACCGGCCTTCAAACGGTCGGTGCAGACGTCCGGTGAAGGTCCGCGGTGCGCGGTATGGATGGGAGTGTGAAAGTCCCCCGATAGGCCGGGGCTGCCGCCAAAGTCGCTGCCCGTGCGGTGGTTCTGGTTCGCGAAGGGTCGGGGCCGCCGTTATGCCTACCGACCGGGTGCATCCCGATCGGTAGGCTAGTGGCTCACGGGTGGCTCAGAAATTTACCGTCGTCGTCTGATTGGCGGTTACTGTGGCGGAGATTCCCGCGGATGGCAGGAACGCTACCGTGGTCGAGCCCGTAGTCGATGTGCTCGTGCAGGCGACCGCGAGCGTGTAGCTGCCGGCGAGCAGGAACGGCTGGTCGTAGGAGTAGCTGCCCGAGGACGACAGCGTGATCTGCGGTTCCACCACCGGGGTGAGGCTGCTCGAGGGAGTCGCGGTTCCGGAGAAGACGTACACGTGCGCATTGGGCAGCGGGCCGCTCCCGGAATATCCGTTCAGGCACGCCGAATTACTCTGCAAGGTCGAGAGTGCCACGGTGCCGCTGATCGTTCCGGCCTGGACATTGTTGATCAAGCGCAGCGCCGGTCGCAGGATGTAATCCTGTGTGCCGCCGCTGGTCTGCCCCGCTGGGGCGGTGATCGACTGCTGCAGCATGAAGTCGATGGTGAAGTTGGCCACCTGGTTGGCCGTCATGGTGAAGCCTTGAACCAGCTTCAGCCCCGTCTGGGCGCCGCTCGGGATCATCAGCGGGTACTGGGCGCCGTTGATCTCGATGTACGAATTGGCCACGGTGCCGTCCGCAGCGACATTGAGCAGCAGACGGATCCAGGCGTAATTGCCCGCCGGCACGGCGGCACCATTGAGAAGCGATGCCTCATTGCCGTTTTGCTCGTTCAGCAGGTTGATCGTCTGTGGCGTATTGAAGTTGAAGGTGACGGGATTGCCGCCGCTGCTTGGCTGCAGCTCGACGCCGGTGAAGGAAATCGTTACCGAGCTGGCCGAATCGACCGGGCCGTCGGTGATGCCGAGATTCAGGGTGGCCGGAGATGAAGCGCCGCCTCCGCCGCATGCCGCCAGCGGCAGGGCAAGGCATACGAGGACAGCCGTTCGCAAACGTTTCCAGCGGTGCATGGGCTGCATAAAGTGTCTCATGGTCACGGATCTCCGGTGATCAAAGTATGTCTGTCCCTTTGACGCAATTTCCTTCACGACATGACGTTCAACGTCGGTCCTTCAGAATAGATGACAAGGATAGTCCGCAGACCCTGGGGATGTTGCGCGTAGTTGAGCAACGGCCGGTCGTGATACAGGGGTGAAAATTTGACATAAAATTTCCGCCTCTGCTGCATGTCCGCCAACGGAGACACATCGCATCGGGTTCGTGACGCCTACCGTAATGTTTTCGGCAGGTGCCTGTTCGGACCCGGAGGGAAATTGTGACGGGGTGCCGGTTCTGGTCCGGCTCGCACAGTCCGTCGTTCTGGCGCGTTCGGCGCACCGGGTATCGGGCATCCGCCCGGCCGTCCGTCAAGTGCCGGGGATAGGCTGGACGACGGTTCGGATGAACGCGGCGCAGCCTCGACAGGTGAAGCGGTGTGCCGAAGCGCTGTGGTTCCGCGTTCCAGGCCTGCGTGTGCCCGCGGCACGATGGCGGCGGGCACGGTGCCGCGGCACCCGATCGAGCCCATGCCGGAGTGGCCGCCGTTGCGTAGTTTCGCGGATTTGCCGCGGGCCCGGGCCGTTGCATCCTATGCCGCCGTGTGCGCAGTGTTTCGTGTGCGCGGCGGTGGCCTCTGTCCGCCGAGGAGAACGGCCGCATGGCTGACGTCACGAGCCGGGGGACCGATCACCGGGAGGAGGTCTCCGGGGAAACCTCCCTGCGCCGCAGCCGGTTCCAGACCGAAAGCGCCGCGGCGCTGTTCCAGGCGCTCGAGAGCGGACCGCAGGGGCTGAGCACGGCGCAAGCGCGCACGCGCCTGGAGCGCTCCGGCCCGAATGCGCTGCGCGAGACGCGCGCCCGCCCGCTGCGCAAGTTCCTCGGCTACTTCTGGGGGCCGATCGCCTGGATGATCGAAGCCGCGGCGCTGCTCTCGGCCCTGATCCGCCACTGGGCCGATCTCGTCATCATCCTGGTGCTGCTGGTGTTCAACGGCGTGGTGGGCTTCTGGGAAGAGTTCCAGGCCGGCAATGCCATCGAACAGCTCAAGAAGACGTTGGCGCTCAGGGCCCGGGTGCTTCGCGACGGCCGGTGGCAGGAACTCGATGCCCGGGAACTCGTGCCCGGCGACGTCGTCCGGCTGCATCTCGGCAGGATCGTGCCGGCGGACATCAAGCTCTTCGAAGGCGATTACCTGAGCGTCGATCAGTCGGCCCTCACCGGAGAGTCTCTGCCGGTCGACAAGAAACCCGGTGACGTCGCGTACTCCGGCTCGATCGCCCGGCAGGGCACGATGCTCGGACTCGTCGTGGCGACCGGCATGGACACCTTCTTCGGCGAGACGGCCCGGCTCGTCGGCACCGCCCATCCCGTCTCGCACTTTCAGAAGGCCGTCACCGCCATCGGGCGGTATCTCATCTCTCTCAGCGTGGTGCTGGCCGCGATCCTGATCGCAGTGGAACTCTGGCGCCACACGGCGCCGTTTCGAGTGATCGAGTTCGCGCTCATCCTCACCGTCGCCTCCATTCCGGTCGCCATGCCGGCGGTGCTTTCGGTGACGATGGCGGTCGGAGCGCTGGTGCTCTCCAGGATGAAGGCGATCGTCTCGCGGCTGGAATCGATCGAGGAAATGGCGGGCATGGATGTCCTGTGCTCGGACAAGACCGGTACGCTCACAGAGAACACCCTGACGCTCGGCGAGCCGGTGTGCTTCGGCGGGATTTCCGCTCAGGAGCTCATCCTGGCCGGCGCGCTGGCGTCGCCGCTCGATGACGGCGATGCCATCGATGTCGCGGTGATCAAGGGACTCGCCGATCCGGCCGTGCTCGGCCGTTATCACCAGCAGGGCTTCGTGCCCTTCGATCCGGTGCGCAAGCGCACCGAGGCGCGGGTCATCGACCCGCAGGGCCGCTCGTTCACCGTCACCAAGGGCGCGCCCCAGGTCATTCTGGGCCTGGCCCGACCCGATCCGACGCTGAACGGGCAGGCGCAGGCGCACATCGAGCGATTCGCCGGGCAGGGGGATCGCACGCTCGGGGTGGCGCGCAGCGCCGACGGGCAACACTGGACCTTCCTCGGCCTGTTGCCGCTCGCCGATCCGCCGCGGGCCGATGCCCGGGAGGTGATCGCGCAGGCGCAGCGCCATGGCCTGCGGGTGAAGATGGTCACGGGCGACAACGTGGCGATCGCCCGGCAGATCGCCGCCCGGATCGGCCTCGGCAGCCGCATCCTGGCGGCCGAATCGCTCGCCGGAATCGGCCGGGAGGGTGGGCTCGATGCCGAGGCGGAGCGCGGAATCGACGCGGCGGACGGCTTCGCGGAAGTGGCGCCCGAGCACAAGTTCGCCATCGTCCAGGCGCTGCAGCGCCGGCAGCACATCACGGGCATGACCGGGGACGGCGTCAACGATGCCCCGGCGCTGAGGCAGGCCGAAGTGGGCATCGCCGTGTCCGGCGCGACGGACGCGGCACGCGCGGCGGCGGCCGTGGTGCTCACGGCGCCGGGTCTCGGCGTGATCATCCGGGCCGTCGAGGAGGCGCGCCGCATCTTCGAGCGGATGACCTCGTACGCGATCTACCGGATCACCGAGACGCTGCGCATCATGCTGTTCGTGGTCGTCGCGATCGCGGTGTATCGGTTCTTTCCGATCACCCCGTTGCTCATCATCCTGCTCGCGCTGTTGAACGATCTGCCGATCATGACCATCGCCTACGATCGCACCGCGCTCAGCCCGGTCCCGGTCCGCTGGGACATGCGGCGAGTGCTCGCCGTCGCCTCCGCGCTCGGCGTGATCGGTGTCGTCGAGACCTTCGGGCTGATGGTCATTGCGCTGCACTACCTGCGGCTGACGCAGCCGCAGCTGCAGTCTCTGATCTTCCTCAAGCTCGCGGTGGCCGGCCATCTGACGCTGTTGGTGGCGCGCACCCGGCAGCGGTTCTTTCACCCGCCGCGGCCGGCCCCGGTGCTGCTCGTCGCGGTGCTGTCCACGCAGTCGGTCGCGGCGCTGATCGTCGGATTCGGCTGGCTGGTCGCGAAGATCCCCTGGCTCGATGTCGGCCTGGTGTGGGCGTATGCGCTCGCGTGGATTGTCATCGAGGACGAGTTGAAGCTGCGCGTGTACCGTGCCCTGCAGGGCAGGGGCGGCGCGGGAGGCCGGGAGGGCGGCGCGGGCAGCGGCTCCGGGCCGGGTGCGGCGCGGGCGCTCCCGGGCGCATCCGCCCGCTGAAGCCGCCGATCGTCACGGTGGCGCGGTGCCCGAGCGAGGCGCTTGGGCTCCGCGCCGCTCAGTCCTGCGCGGGGATCTGCAGTCCCCTCGCCACCGCCGGACGGGCCGTGAAGACATCGAGCGCCCGTGTCACGTGTGGAAAATCTCCGATGCCGACCAGATCACCCGCCTCGTAGAAGCCGACGAGGCTGCGCACCCAGGGGAAAATGGCGATGTCGGCGATAGTGTATTCGTCGCCGGCGACCCAGGCCTGCTGGCGCAGCTGTCCTTCGAGCACGCCGAGCAGGCGCCTGGATTCGGCGGCGTAACGCTCCAGCGGGCGCTTGTCCTCGATCTGTCTGCCGGCGAACTTGTGGAAGAATCCGAGCTGGCCGAACATCGGTCCGATGCCGCCCATCTGGAACATCAGCCACTGCAGGGTCCGGTAGCGCCCGGCCGGTTCGCTGGGCAGAAACCGGCCGGTCTTCTCGGCGAGATAAATCAGGATCGCGCCGGACTCGAACAGCGGCAGCGGCCGGCCGCCCGGGCCGTCGGGATCGAGGATCGCGGGGATCTTGTTGTTGGGATTGAGCGAGAGGAACTCCGGCGAGAGCTGCTCCCGCGCCTCGAAGCTCACCCGGTGCGCCTCGTAGGGCAGGGCCGTTTCCTCGAGCAGGATCGACGCCTTGACGCCGTTCGGCGTCGGCAGCGAGTACAGCTGCAGCCGATCGGGGTGGCGCGCGGGCCATTTGCGGCAGATCGGAAAGGCGGACAGATCGCTCATGGACGGGCCCTCGTGCCGGTTCGCCGCGGTGGTCAGTACGCGAAGTAGGGGCCCAGGCCCGCCGGGGTGTTCGCCCCGGAGATGGCCACGTACACATCGCGGCCGAAGAAAAACGGCAGCCCGAAGTCGAACGAACAGTTGCTGCTGCCGTTCTGGCAGTAGGCGGCCTGGCTGCCGCTGCTCGCCGCGATGTCGTTGAAGGCCGTGTTGCTGCTGTTGAACAGCGTCTGGGCGTTGTCGACGTAGAACGTCACGCTGGAGCTCTGCCCGGTCATCGTGCCGCTCGAGTCCACCGCGTAGTTGGTCGCGCCGAGGGTCAGGGGGGAGGACGGGCAGAACCAGCTGCTCATTCCCGAGGCGGTGCAGGTCGGGATCGAGGGGTCATCGAAGTAATAGGCGTTCGAGCCGGTGTCGAACAGCGACTGGGGCAGCGACTGGCCGTTGAAGGAGGTGGTGACATAGCCGTTGCTGTCCGCGGTGAGCACGTTCACGGCGCTCAGGCCATTGTTGCCTTCGGTGCCGATGCCGAACACCAGGGAGCCGGTGGCCGTCGGCGCGCCGCTGGAGGCGATGGGCGGCAGCTCGATGATCACCCCGTTGTTGTCGGTCGGGAAGCCGGGCACCGGGTTGGAGACCTCCTGGTCGGTACTGCTGAGGGCGGTCTCCTGGCAGCCGGCCGGCGGACAGGTGTAGTAGACGCCGTTACCGACGTTGGCCGCGCCGACGCAGCCTGATCCGCAGTCGTGCGTGAACGGGCCGACGCCGAGGATGCCGTTGGCGCCGAAGGCGCTGACCGTGTTTTCCGCGGTCCCGGTGCCGTTGGTGCTGCAGCTCGAGGGGGCCGCCGGGAAGCCGGGATCGCCGATCACCTGCACTGGTACGCCGTTGGCCGCCTCGCCGCTGATCTGCAGATCGGCGGTGGCCACCGGGCCCCAGCTGTAGCCGTCGACGAACGCCGTGCACTCGGCCAGAGGGTTGCCCCCGCTGTCGGTTTCAGGCGGCAGGCTGAGGCCGTAGGCGTTGCCGGAGGTGTCCGTGGCATCGGCGAGAATCCGGAACCCGTACGAGCCGGTATCGACCTCGATGTGATCGAAGGTCTGACACTGGGACGTATTGCCGGGGTTGCAGACGGTGACCGTGATGTAGGGAATGTCGGCGGCATTGACGCCTGGCGGACCGGCATCGACGGTCATCGTGACGACATTGGCGCCGGAGGTGGTGATGGTCTGCCCGCCGCCCGAACCGCCCGAGGTGCCCGGGCTGGTGGCGATGCTCGAGCCGCCCCCCCCGCCGCAGGAGGCGAGCGCGAGCAGCAGCGGAAGGAGCCCAATCCCAATGAGCGATCGTGAGCGCATGGCGCCTTTGCCTGTGGTCAATGGAGGTCGGAAGGCGTGACGTTCGGCGGCAGGAGCGAGGGCACGTAGGCCACCCCGAAGAACGCCCGCATGTGGCCGCCGGCGTGCATCACGAATGTCGGGCCGGTGACCTCGAGGTGATTATGGCCGAAGCGCTGGGTCTTCTGCGCCGCTTTGAGCTGGCCGAAGTACGGGCTGCCGAGGAGTTGTGCGAGATCCGGCATGGTCGGCCCGCGCCAGCTGACGGCAAAGACGATGCCGGCGGGCGAGACGAATTCCTTCACGAGCGTGCCGGAGGGCAGGGTGATCTCCTGGACCGTGTAACCGATGCCGGACCTCTGGCGCAGCTGCCCCTTCATCCTGGCCCGATCGGTGGAGACCGAGGCGGCGGGTTGCCCGAGACCGGCGTGGGCGGGCGGGGAAGCAGATCCGAGGAGCGGCCCGGCGCCGAGCAGGAGGCTGGCCGCAAGAGACAGTGGAATGGGTTTCATGGCGCAACTATAGCGGTGCCCGCAGCGGAAACCTGCAACAAATTATGGCAGACCCGAGTGTACCGGGACTGAACGGCTGGACGTCGCCCGGGCAGGGCCGGGCAGCCTGGCATGACGCCCCGGACCGGCCATCCCGGGCCGGGGGCTGATTCCCGATGGACATCCCATGCGCCGTCCGATAGGATGCGCCCCCCTTTCCGTGGAGCGGTAGTTCAGCTGGTTAGAATACCGGCCTGTCACGCCGGGGGTCGCGGGTTCGAGTCCCGTCCGCTCCGCCAGATTTCAATGACTTAGACGGCCCCGTGAACGGGGCTGTCTCATATCCGGCCCGAGTGTTCAGCATTTTGGGCGTGGGGCGGCCAGCAGTCGCCCGCAGATCGTCGCTCCGCCGGCTGATTTACCGCGCCCCGTCTTGCACCGGGCGAATACGAGTCCCGCATCGGTGAGGTGCCGCTGCTCGAGCGCGAGGACCGCCGGGCGATCCGTGCCGTACGACAGCGCGAGACCCGTCGCGTACCGGACGATCGGCGGCGCCAATATGCTCGTGCCCGGAGGTACACCCCCCCCCCGAGGCAAATGCTTATCGCGCGTCCTGCGGCGGCCCACGGGCATGCTGCGAGCCCCCCTTGCGGATCGCCGCAAAATTGGGCTGTGGGCTGTGGGTGGGCCGGGATCGGCGCAGGTCCGTCGATCGAGGCGACGGACACCGCTGGCCTGCCGTCCGCTCGGACCCAGTGTCGGAGTCCCTGGTCACGACGCCAGCGGATTTGTGCCGATGGCATCTGATAACCGGTGAGTCCTGCGAGCTGATCTGCGGTGAGGAACATGGCCATCGCCCCTCGTCACGGTGCTACGCGCCATTGTCGGCCTGATCGCCGTGTTGCAGATCACCCATGAGTGTGACGGCTGCGAGCGGGTGCCGCTGTCGTTCGTCGATCTCAGCGAGCTCGAACCAGGCCTCCCGCTGCGACTCGGTAAGTCCGTCCGACTACTACCTGTACCGGGGCTTGGCCTGCCATGCGGGATGCCGGGGAGCACAAGGCAAGCGCCGGCCAGGCCGAGCGCGAGGGAGGCCGGAACCGCATCTCGAACCCCGAATCGGAGCCGGGCGACGAGTATGCACTTGTCCGCATAAATCAACTCGAAGTCGCGTTCGTGGATGTGTATCGAACGGATTCAAGTCTATGTAGAATTGACTTCCTGCGAGAGTATTGTCGTAACACTTGCCGCTGAGGCGGATGATGCTCAGGCGTCCTCGCCAGAGGCTATGGCACGGTTCTAAGCTGCGCAGCAACGGAGAATAGCAGGGGGAACGTTGAAGTGTTAGAAGTTCAGTCGCGCTCTTCGACGCATGCTATTGGGATTCCACGGTTGAGTCGTAATCGCCGCCTCGGGAAACTGCGGATCGTCGCGCTGCTGGCGCTCTCCCTGAGCGTGCGCGTCCGGGCAGGCGTGACGCCTCAGATCCAGCGGGCGGTCGCAGCTGCAACCTTTGAGGTCGTTCTCCGTAAGCCGGCTCACGATCCGCTCAGCTACGCAAAACCACTGCCGCGTGAGCTGATACCATATCAGCAGCGCACGGACAAATACCGACAGGTCGGTACGGCGTTCGCGCTGGGCTCCGGCACCTACGTCACGGCCGCACACGTTCTAGAGGCCGCCGTGGATAGCCAGTACGGCAATCCCGCGCTTCGTGGCCCGAACGGCACGGTTTATCCTGTCGCTTCGATCGTAAAATTCTCCATGGATGAGGACTATGCGGTATTCACTCTCAAAGGTGCTCCCCCGCCCGCGCGTCTGAAATGGAACCAGAGCCCGCAGCTCGACGAGCCGGTTTTCGCCGTGGGCAACGCGCTTGGCGAGGGCATCGTCATCCGCAGTGGGCTGTACACCTCCGAGACGCCCGAGACCCAGGCCGGCCGTTGGCAGTGGATCCGTTTCTCCGCTCCCGCCTCGCCAGGCGACAGCGGTGGACCGCTCCTCGATGCGCGTGGCAAGGTCATCGGGGTGGTGATCGCCAAGTCGCCCGATGAGAATCTCAATTACGCTCTGCCGATCGGCATCGTGCTCCGTGCCCCCGAGGAAGCCCGCTTCGACAACCGTTACGTCGTGAGGCTGCCGTTCATGCAGGGTTACACGGTCCACACCCTGAAAGGCGGGTTTGCGTTGCCCCTGAGATGGACCGCCTTCGAGCATGCCTACGAGCGTGTCGTCGAACGCGACACCGATCAGGCGCTGGCGGATTTCCTCACCGCCTATGCGGACACCATGTTTCCAAGGGGCAACGGCTCGGATGCCATCGTGTACTCGACTGTTCAGCCCCAGCCGGCCGTGAGCGTGATTGTTCAGCAGAACAGCGGCGAATGGAAATTCGAGCAGCCCTCGTTCGAGTCCACCGATCTCCCCGGTAACGGCAAAGTCTCCGTGGCAAGCCTGGCCGGCGCGACGTTCTTGCGGCTGGTGCGCGGTAACGGCGCCGACGGCGGCGCATTCTACCGCGATTCCCGGAAATTCATGAATGAGGCGCTGAAAGGGCTCGTCATCCGTCGGCAGGTAGGCCCCGTAGCCGATCGGGTGACCTCATTGGGCCCGGCGTTGTCCGACCTCCTATGGACGGATCGCTATGGCCGAAAATGGCAACAGAGGGTTTGGCCGCTGCCCTATCTCGACAGTTACCTCATCGCCTTGCTGCTTCCCACGCCGGACGGATATGTCGGTCTCATTCGTTACAGTCCCTCGGTGAGTCTCGGGGAAGCTGAAAAAGACTTGAAGCTGCTCGCCAATCAGGTGAATCTCGTCTATCAGGGCACTCTCGCGCAGTGGAGCGCGTTCCTCAAGCGCCGCGCGTTGCTGCCCGATGCGCTGGCACACTTGTCGCTCGTATCGGCTCCGACCTGGACCTTACGGACCCCCCGTTTCCAGATGAGTGTGCCGCCAGCGCTTGTCAAACTGGATCAACGTAGCATGCTCTATCTGGCGATGAGCTATGCCGCTCAGATGCCTCGGGCGTCCTGGGAGGTGGCTGGCGCGTGGTGGTACCGGGGCGCCGAGAAAAGAACGTATGTCGGCCTGTGGCGTCAGCCGCGCCCGCCCAGGGCAACGCGGCGGTCACTGCAATATACCTATGCTAACATGCAGAGGCGCATCAGCCCTTTCAACGGACAGCTGATCCGTGTTGCTCCTGATGAGGTAACGAGCACAACCGTATTGCAGGCTCCGGGAAGCAGGCCGGGAACCGCCTCGGCGGGTGTGCTGTACGGCTTGACGATCGGCTTCCAGAGTGAGGTATCAGTTGGCGACATCAGCGAGAAGCAGATGCTCGCCGTGGCTTCGACGCACATCCTCGAGCACGGCATTGGTGCGAACGCATCGCTCACGACGCCGGCGCCGGATCTCAAGGCGCAGCTCGAAGATGAGGTCGTGCGCCTGCAGCAAATGGCGGTCGTCCTCGACCCCTTGGCTGGGAAGGACCTGCTCGGACGTTCGTTCAGTCAGGACGTCGACGAGTACATTGTCGCTGCTGTCCGCAAGTCGGTGAACTCAACCTCCTCTTCGGCGAGCACCACCAAGTCGTCACCCTTGACAGACGGCATCGCAAGCGTTTACGAGAAATTGGCGGGGCGGTATCGTGCTCTCCAGGGCTACTGGAGAGTCGTGCCGGCGATGATGCGCAACCGCGACTTATGGCCCTCATTCCTGGCGCGCAACAACATGCCCCCGGCAACACCACACGGTCCCAGGGTACTTGCGGCGGAAGCGGCGTTACGCCGGGAACTTGCAGGGAGTGAGCCGGACTCGCAATGGGCGAAGCTTGCCATCTCACTCGACGACGCTTACGTTACCGAGCGCGACCTGATCGCCAGCAAGCGAGCAAACGAATTCTCGGGACGCTTGCAGCCGCGCACCATTAAGTGCCCGGCGCCGGCTGCTTCGACGTCCGGCCACGACGCGCCGGCAATCGCGCACACGGGAGCACTGTACAAATATTATCCATCGTCGATGCAGCGCGCCGGAATCGAGGGCGCCGTCATACTGAAGATTCGCATCGACGCAACCGGGTGCGTCACGGCGATGGCAGTCGCAGGATCCTCCGGATCCAACAGACTCGACCAGGCCGCTCTGCGCTGGGTGCAGAGCGCATCTTATCTGCCGGCTGAGCGCGACGGTCGCGCCATTCCATACACGGCCCTGCAACCAGTCAACTTCGCTCTGAGCCAACTGCCGTTCACGCCGTGAGCGCCGCGTTTACTCTACGGCTGTGTTCCGTAGTGACATGACGAGTTTGTTCGCAGGTTACCTCCTTGTGATTTGATTTTCGCCTCGCGTGTCCTCGATTCGCCTCCCTGGAGACGGTCCGGAACGACACGCCGCAGGTAGGACAGCGGAGGTGCGCGCCAGGGCCGAACTGCGCCAACTTGCAGAGGCGATGCCTGTGCTTTTTTGCCAGAGGATCGTCCGTTGGGGGGGGCGAAGTTGTGAGCGCCATTCGGCAACGCGAAATGCAGCCATTCCTCCGCAGGAAACCGTCGAAGTGGGTGATGGCTGTGAACCGGCGTGGAATATTGACCATCGCCACATCAGATATGCCGCGTAAGTCCACTTCAATTACGCCGGGTCAATAGTGTATTGCCCGTCTGCAGGCGAGCCAATGCTCAAGCGTGGCAGGTGTGGTGCGGCGAGGGTCCGTTCCCGCGAGGGAGGATGGGTCAGGTTCCGTGAGCGCCGGAGCACGCCCCGTTGACGTGTGGACCATCTATCCTCGCGCTGGCGTCCAGCACTCAATGCGGTGTAGACTCGCCCCCCAAGGCGATCGCATCAAGAAGACGCTTGGATGAATTGGGAGTCTGCCGCTGTCAGGAGGATAGCGGCAATACCAAGGTCGCGGCCTCACCGGAACCGTGGGGACTCTGTCGACCATTGCGTGCGGAGCTCAAGGGGGTCGCTCCAGGGGAAGGTGCAGCAACTCCCCTCGAAGTGGCCCGCGCCGCCGTTCGTATCAGCTCGTTTGACGCCGGCCATGCCCTGGTTCATCGGCCCGAGCGACCGGGCCCGGCTCGTCCGGAAACAACAGCGTCTCGCTGGAGATATTCCATGTACAGCGAGACGCTTTTAGAATCGCTGATCCAGAAGATTTACGAGGCGGCGCTTGGCTCAACCAGCTGGGATAGCTTCCTCCTCTCTCTTTCTAACGCCCTCGACAGCCGCTTTCCAAGCCTGTTCTTCGTCGATCCGATCAACCATGGCGGGTCTCTCGCGGTATCGGTCGGTATGGACGAAAAGTTCCTCCGAGAATACGGAGAGTATTACTGCAAACGAAACGTATGGGTCAAGGGCGCAGTCGACCGTGATCTCCTTCGACCGGGGATCGTCCGGTCGAGCAACGACATGTGTACGCGGAGAGAGTTTTTGCGGAGCGAATGGTATGCCCACTATTGCCGTCCGCAGAATATTGGCCAGATTCTAGGGGCGACGATCCACCAGGACCGGACTACAACGTCCAATATTTGCGTGTGCGCCGGCGACGATCGGCCACCCTACGGCGAGGATGACCTCGCTCTTTTCAGCAATCTGATGCCCCACCTGCAGCGGGGGCTCAAGATGCATATGCATCTGGCAGCGAGCCAAGCTCGCGGGCACGCATTGGAAGCGGTCCTGAACAGCCTATCGGCTCCGGTCCTTCTCGTGACGGGAGACGGGCGGGTCCTGTTCATGAACACAGCCGCGGAGCGGCTGATTCGGTCCTCGGATGGCCTCCTAGTTGAGGGTGGCGCGCTGCGCGCACTGATTTCCGACGACACGAAGGCGCTGCGGGCGCTGGTTGCCCCCTGTGCCAATGTGACCTGGAACACCTGCCTTCTGGAATTTACAGTCCAAGGTAGTATCACTCATGGCAGCAGTACTGGATTCTTCGATGAACCGCGATCCATCCGCTTTGACCCCGGGC
>JAJYTX010000443.1 GCA_021792815.1 Pseudomonadota bacterium | reverse complement strand
TAGCGCTACCGCTTGCGCCAGGCGCGCCGCAAGGGTGCGTCGCGCTGTGCGCTCCCGTGCTGCGCACGCCCTTGCCCCGCGCCGGCTTCGCGGTCGGCCGGAGGACACGGCGGAGCAGATGGAACGAGGAAGGCATGGCGCCGCTCCCGACCTGCCCGGCCGAGCCCGAGAGGAGCGCCGAACCATGCAGGATGAGGAGATTGAACGGCTGAAGGCCAGCGTGAGTTGCGCGGCGCTGCTGGAACGGCTGCCGCCGGTCTGGCGGCTCGACCGCGCCGGGAGCACCCACCGCAGCCGCAAATACCGGCGCGGGCTGGGCGAAATCGTGATCGTCACCCATGGCGGCCGCGGCTGGTGGGATCCCTTGAGCGAGGCCAAGGGCGATGTTTTCACCCTCGTCCAATACCTTGATCCGAGCCTGGCCTTTGCCGGGGCGTGCCGTGTGCTCCGCGGCTTCGCCGGCATCACGCCCGTTTCCTCCGCGCCCCTCCGCGCCCCGCGGACAGCGGAGCCGGATGTCCCGGTCGAACAGCGCTGGGAGCGGCGCCCGCTCCTGTCACACGGTTCAGCTTCCTGGCGCTACCTCGCCGGGCAGCGGGGACTGCCGGCGTCTATCCTGGTGGCCGCGCGCATCACCGATGCCGTCCGGGAAGGCCCGCACGGCAGTGCCTGGTTCGCGCACCGGGACGGCGCCGGACGTCTGACCGGCATCGAGATGCGCGGCCCCGCCTGGCGCGGCTTCTCGGCCGGCGGCGGCAAGACGCTGTTCCGTCTGCCCAGCGGCTCCGGTCGCCTGTCCCGCGTCGCGGTGTGCGAGGCGGCGATCGACGCGCTGAGCCTCGCGGCGATCGAAGGCGCGCGCCGCGACACGCTGTATACCGCGACCGCGGGCGGCATAGGCTCGACGACCCTCGCCGCGCTGCGACAGGTTTTGCACGGACTTCCGGTCGAGCCGGCCGGCATGCTGATCGCCGCCACCGACGCCGACGCTGCCGGCCGCCGCTACGCCGCCCGCCTGCAGGACATGGCGGCTGCGGCCGGGGTGCGGTTCGACACGATCCTGCCGCCCGACGGGCTGAACGACTGGAACGACGCCCTGCGCGCGTTGGCGGCGGTGCCGTAGCGCCGGATCGCGTCCCCACCCGGCGCGGTGCAGGCCGGAATCAAGAAGCAGCGGCCAGGAAGCCAGCTAAAACTGAAGATGGAATGAGAGTGGCTACCGCATCGCCGTCCGCCCGCCGCAAGGGGGTGTCGCGCTGCGCGCTCCCGTGCTGCGCACGCCCTTGCCCCGGTCAGCCGGGATGCGGGGCGGGAGGGGTGTTCCACAAACCCATGAGGGAAGGACACCCCGATGAACAGGACAAGCGCCACTGCGGGAACAGAAAACCGCGGCGGCAAGAGCAACCACGCGCCGCGCGACCACTACCAGGAGGTCACCGACCGTATCATTGCGGCACTCGAGGCCGGCACGCCGCCCTGGCGCAAGCCGTGGGATCCCGACAAGGCCGGCGGCCCGGCGATGCCGCGCAACGCGGCCACCGGCCAGCGCTATCGCGGCATCAACGTGCTGACGCTCGGCATGTCCTCCCTCGGCTTCAGCAGCGGCGATCCCCGCTGGGCAACCTACAAGCAGGCCGAGGACCGGGGCTGGCAGGTCCGCAAGGGCGAGCGCGGCACGATCGGGTATTTCTTCAAGCGGCTCGAACTGCGCGACGAGTCCCGGCCCGAGGACGACGCTGATGCGGTCAAGCGTATTCCTCTCTTGCGCGCCTTCACCCTGTTCCACGCCAGCCAGATCGACGGCATTCCCGACTACATCCCGCCGACGATCGCGGAAGCGCCGTGGCGCGCGCCGGAGGCGGCCGAGATCATTCTCGCCAAGAGCGGGGCCGTCGTTCGCTTCGGCGGCGATCGTGCGTTCTATTCGCCGACGACGGATCACATCCAGATGCCGCCGCTGTCTGCCTTTGCGACAGCGGAAGGATTCTGCGGGACGCTGCTTCATGAGGCATCGCATTGGACGGGTCATTCCTCGCGGCTCAATCGCGATCTGCACAACCGGTTCGGCTCGCATGACTATTCGAGGGAAGAATTGCGAGCTGAAATCGGCCAGGTAATGGTTTGCGCCGAGCTCGGGATCGCCGTCTCCGACAGCGACTTCTCCAACAACGCCGCCTACGTCGCGTCCTGGCTGGAGCGGCTGCGCTCCGACCGCAAGGAAATCTTCCGCGCGGCGGCGGACGCGCAGCGCATCGCCGATTACCTGCTCGCCTTCCATCCCGACTACGCGAACCGTCAGGCGGGATCGCCCGAGAGCGTGCCGCTCGCCGACGACGGCGACACGGCGAACGCCCCGGAACCGATGCCGGCAGCCGCATAGCGCGGCGCCGCTGACCGGTCCCCGGTCAGCCCTTGCCGATCACCCCATTCAGCCATCCGGCCCGGCCACTTCCTGGCGGCCGGGGCGGCGCGGCTGCCCGCGCCACTGACCCACGAGGAGACCACCATGCCGGCCGACACCAGCGAATTCACGCTCAGCCTGTTCGACAACACGGCGTTGTCGGGCTGGACCCACCACACGCCATCAATCGCCGCGGATCCATATGCCGCCGACGAGGCCGACACCGAAGCGGACGACGACACGCTGCCGGCTCCGGCCGATCCGGTTGCGCGCGGCAGCAACTTTCACCTCGCTGCCGATCGGGATCTTGCTCCGGGCTGGCCGGCGCGGGCGCGCGACAACATCGCCGCGATCACCCTGTCAAAGGCGCTTGAGCAGTCGGGCCGCGCGGCAACGCCCGGCGAGCAGGCGCAGCTGCTGCGCTTCGTCGGCTTCGGCGCGACGGAGCTGGCGCAGACCTGCTTCCGCCGCCCCGGCGAGGATGCGTTCCGTCCCGGCTGGCAGGAGATCGGCGCCGCCCTCGAAGCTGCCGTCACGGCGGAGGAATACGCCGCCCTGCAGCGCGCGACGCAATATGCCCACTACACGCCGGAGACGATCATCCGTGGACTCTGGCGCGCCGCCGGACGGCTGGGTTTTGCCGGCGGCCGCGTGCTGGAACCCGGCATGGGCACCGGCCTGTTCTTCGCGCTGCTGCCCATGGCACTGCGTGAGACCTGCCAGCTCACCGGCATCGAATACGACCCGGTCACCGCCCGCATCGCGCGCCTCGTGCATCCCGCGGCGCGGGTGCGGTGCGAGGACTACACGCGCAGCACCGTGGCCGGACGCTTCGACCTCGTGATCGGCAACCCGCCGTTCTCCGACCGCGTGGTGCGGGCAGATCCCGCCACCCGATCGCTCGGGCTGCGGCTCCATGACTACTTCATTGCCCGCTCGATCGCGCGGCTGCGCCCCGGCGGCCTCGCGCTGTTC
>JAJYTX010000442.1 GCA_021792815.1 Pseudomonadota bacterium | reverse complement strand
GAACCGGATCGGGTTCATCGCGCCGCCGTTCTTCGGGACGCTCTCATCGACGAGGTAGAAAAGACCGACCATCGCGCTCGTGAGGGTCACGCCCACCGGGCAGTTGACGAACGTCGCCTGCGGATCGCTGCCGGAGAAGTCCAACGTCAGCGAGTCGTCCTCGACGGTGGCCTTGACACGCACCCAGATCGGCTGGTCGGTCTGGCCATCCCAGTCCGCGGCCGAAGCGCCCTCGTACGTGCCGTCCGGGATCCGGGCGATCTCCGCCCGCATGGCCCGCTCGCCGGCCGCGATGATCTCGCGCATGCAGGCCTGGACGGTCTCGAGGCCGTACTTGCGGCACAGCAGACCGATCTGCTCCTCGGCGTGCGCCATGCAACCGTTGATCAGCCGCGTATCCATGTCCAGCTCGGTCGGCATGCGCACGTTGCGCAGCACGAGGCTCCAGACCTCCTCCTGCAGGACCCCGGCCTTCATCAGCTTCAGCGGCGGAACGTTCAGACCCTCGGCGATGATGTCGATGGCGCCGGCGCCGTAACCGCCCGGCAGGAACCCGCCGGTATCGCTCACATGGGTCTTGGCCTGGAAGAATCCCAGGTGCTCGCCTTCGAAGAACAGCGGCCGGATGAAGTTCCAGTCGGGCAGATGCCCGCCGCGCACGATGTACGGATCGTTGGCCACGATGAAATCGCCGGGCTGATAGTCCCCCTGGAAACGCGATTCCAGACCCTTGATCGCCTCCTCCGCGACCATGGTGTGGATCGGCGCGGCGCTCGCGGCCACCACGATCTTGCCCCGCGGGTCGAGTATCGACTGGCCGAGGTCGCGCGCCAGCGCCGTCACGAACGACTGCGTGGAATACAACACCTTCTCGCCGACCTGGGCGGAGAGGTACTGCAGCTTGTTCCACACGACCGAGAAGGTGATCGGATCGATGCCGGATTTCGCCGCGGCGCGGCTCTGGTTGGCCATGATTCAGGTCTCCCTGCGGGTCGTCACGTAGTTGCCGTAGTCATCAACGACGGTGCTCGCTCCGGGGGGCAGCACGAAGGTCGTGAAGACCTCTTCGATCAGCGCGGGGCCATCGAGGCTGACACCGCTGCCGAGGCGGGCACCGTCGTACACCGGGGTATCGATGAAACCTTGCGGCGCGAAATACGCCGGCCGCCTGCCCTTGAGGGCACCGGCCGCATCCCTGCCCTGCGCCAACGGCTTCAGTCTCGGCGTGGCGACCGCTGCGGTGCCGCTCAGGTGCAGCCGGACGATTTCCGTCGGGTACTTGCGGTCGCTGTAGCCGACCGTCTGCTCGTGCACTCCATGGAATTTTTCCACGGCGGCGGCCAGCGTCGCGGCCGTGACCGGCCCGGACGCCACGGGGGCATTGCGATCGCGGAACTGGCCGTAGTAACGCATGTCGAACGAGCGGCGGATCCGGATCTCGTCCTCGGCGACGCCCTCGCGCCGCAGCGTCTGGCGCGCCTGGCGTTCCATCTCCTCGAACAGCCCCTGGATGCGCCCGAGATCCGCCCGGGCGGTCTCGCTGTAATAGCTGCGCTGATAGTCGTGCTTGAGGTCGCAGAACATCATGCCGTACGCGCAGTACGTCGGTCCGACCTTGGGCACGATCAGCTTGCCGATGCGCAACTCCTGCATCAGTCGCACGGCATGCACCGCCGCCGCCCCACCGGCGGCCACCATCGCGAAGTCGCGCGGATCGTAGCCGCGCTTGGCGAACGCCACGTCCGTGCCGCTCGCCATGTTCGAGTTGATGATCTCGTAGATCGCCGCGGCCGCCTCCGGCACGGAAAGACCCAGCGGCTCGGCCACCTTGTCGCGGATGGCCCTTTCCGCCAGCTCCTTGCGCAGACGCGTCTCGCCCCCGAGGAAGAAGTCCGGGTCGATATAGCCGAGCACGACGTTGGCATCGGTGACGGTCGGCTGCTCGCCGCCGCGCCCGTAACAGGCCGGCCCCGGACTGGCGCCGGCGCTCTTGGGGCCGACGTGCAGCCGGCCGGCGCCGACGTGCGCGATGCTGCCGCCGCCGGCGCCGATGGCCGTGACGTCGACGCTCGGCAGCGCGAACTTCTTGCCATGAATGATCTGCTGGCGCACCGTATCCACCGCGCCATCGTGCACCACCCCCACATCGAAGCTCGTGCCGCCCATGTCGACCGACAGCACGTTGGCAAACTCGTTGGCGAGGCCGAGCGAGCGGCCGAGCGCCGGGCCGGCCGCCGGGCCCGACAGCAGCAGCACCGCCGGGTTCTCGGCGACGATCTCCGGCGCCGCGAGGCCGCCATTGCTCTGGATGAACTGCAGCTGACCGCGAAAGCCCTTCTCCTCGAGCAGCGTGACGATACGGCTCACGAATGCCCGCACCACGGGCGCCACGTACGCCGAGAACATCGCCGTGCCCCAGCGTTCCACCTCGCCCCCGACCGGCAGCACCGACGAGGACAGCGTCACCTGCATGCCCGGGCATTCCTCCGCGAGGATCTGCCCCATGCGCCGCTCGTGCGCCGGGTTGACATGCGAGTGCAGGAACGTGACGGCGACCGACTGCACGCCCTGGTCGCGCAGATGACGCGCCGCGCGGCGGGCGTCGGCCTCGTTCAACGGGGTGACGACCTGCCCCGTGAAATCGAGCCGCTCTTCGACCTCGCTCATCAGGTGGTAGGCGGCGAGCGGCTCGGGCGGCTCGGCGCGGAAGTCATACATGTCGTACGGGCCTTCCCGCCACTCGGCCTTGGCGACCTGAGGGAAGGCCATGCGCATCCGATAGCCCCGGGTGGCGATCGTGCCGAGTGTCGCCCCCGAGAGCGTCGCCACTGCATTGGTGGCCATGGTGGTGCCGAGCACCAGCGCGTGGGTCTGCCCCAGCAGTCCCTCGAGCGTCAGTCCCCGGGCCGCGGCGAGCTTGCCGATGCATTCCAGGGTGCCGAGGGTGGGATCATGCGGGGTCGTGTGCGCCTTGCTCATCAGCGCTTCGCCGTCCGCATCGATCAGCACACCGTCCGTGAACGTGCCGCCACTGTCAACCGAGATCCGAAAGGACATCGCGCCTCCTGATGAAAACGGACTGCCGGTATCCGGCGTACCGGCAACACAGTAACTGTAATCTCATTACAGTTTTGGCACAAGGCGCGTGCGCGTCAGCCCCCGGAGTGCAGCCAGCCGAACCGCCCCAGCGCCATGGTCGTCACCCGGCGCGTGAATGCCGCCCAGGATTCCCGCCGGCGGCTGAGCCAGTGGTCTCCGTACAGGGCGCGAAAGACGCATTCCCGGTGCACCATGCGAGCCACGTCCATCGCCGCGCCGGCCGGCTGCTGCGGCAGCAGCGCCGCCACCCGCTCGACGTACACCAGCGATTCCCGCG
>JAJYTX010000441.1 GCA_021792815.1 Pseudomonadota bacterium | reverse complement strand
GGCGAATCGAGCACCCGGCTGGACAGGAAGCGGTTGACCTGCGGCAGGGCCGCGATGACCGGCACGAACTCGTCGTGGAACCACTCATCGCCCTGGTCGCGGGAAATCCCCTGCGGATAGGCGAAGCTGATCTGCCAGCGATAATTCGGGCCATCCTCGATGGTGCGCTGACTGCCCTTGAAATCCTCTTCCCAGAACATCGGCAGGAACGTGAACACCGTCGGATGGTAGCCGTCGCGCGTGCCGGTCCAGTGGCTTTCACGCAGGGCACCGCCCGGCTTCTGGCGCGTCACCACCAGATATTCGTCGGTGAAATACTCCTTGAACGCCAGGCCCCGCGGCGTACCGCTCTGGTCGCCCGCGAACGGATCGATCAGCCAGTAGTGCTCGGTCATGATGAAGTTGTACGTTCCGAAGTCCTCGCCTCCCGGAGGGATCGGCAGCGCCCGGTACGTGCAGTACCGGGTCACATAGGGGGCGAACTGCGAGATCGAGTCGGCCACGTGATGCTTGTACAGCCAGCGGTAGGCCGCGGGCAGATCGCTGTCGTCGCGCACACACACCATGATCACGCTGCGCATGGGCCGCCATTCGGGTATCCGGGGTTCGTTCATGGGGCTCCTCTTGACCCGCTGATTGCACCATAGGGTGCGGCTCGAGCCGCGCACCGCCGTGCGGCCTGCGTCGGCGGACTCTTGCCTCGGGCGCCTGTGTCGATCGGCCCAGAACGGCTCTCATCCGGGCGAACGGCTCGCGTGCTCATCGGTACTCGCAGCGGGCGGCGCCGGCGTCCCGCTGCAGAGCGCGGTAACGCGGCAACTCGCCATACAGGGTGGTGCGTTGGCGCGCCTCGCGACCGATGGCATTCGCCAGGGCATGCATCCGCGCGGTGTCGAATTCCTGGCCATTGAGACCGCCGGCGGCGCGCGTGATCGACTCGTCCATCAGCACCCCGCCGAGGTCGTTCGCTCCGGCCTGCAGGCAGAAGGCCGCCCCGTCGGCGCCCATCTTCACCCAGGAGGTCTGGACGTTGACGATGTGCGGATGCAGCATGAGGCGCGCCACCGCATGCATGAGCACTGCTTCGCGGAAGGTCGGGCCCGGCCGCACGGCACGCTTTTTCCACATCGGCGCTTCCATGTGCACGAACGGCAGGGGCACGAACTCGGTGAAGCCGCCCCAGCGCTGCTGATGCTCACGGATGCGCAGCAGATGGCGCGCCCAGTGCCGGGGCCGGTCCACATGGCCGTACATGATGGTGGCGGTCGAGCGCAGTCCTGCCCCGTGGGCCGCCCGCATCACCGCAAACCATTCCTCGGTATTGATCTTGTCGGGAGCGAGGATGCCGCGCACCTCATCGTCGAGAATCTCCGCCGCGGTGCCCGGCAGGGTCGAAAGCCCCGCCTGCACCAGCCGTGTCACATAGTCCTCGAGTGACAGCCCCAGGGTGCGCGCGCCATGGGTGATCTCCTGGGGCGAGAACGCGTGCACATGCATGGCCGGAACCGCTGTCTTCACGGCCCGCACGATGTCGAGGTAGGTCTCGCCGGTGTAGTCCGGATGGATGCCGCCCTGCAGGCACACCTCGGTGGCGCCTCGCTCCCAGGCCTCGCGGGTCCGCGCGGCGATCTGCCGCAGGTCGAGCCGGTAGGCCGGCCCGCGCATGGCGCGCGAGCCGGCCTTGGCGAAGGCGCAGAACGCGCATTTGTAGCGGCAGATGTTGGTGTAGTTGATGTTGCGGTTGACCACGAAGGTGATGGTGTCGCCGACCACGCGGCTGCGCAGCGCATCGGCGGCGCCGAGCAGCGCGCCGAGATCCGGGCCGTCGACGCCGAACAGTGCCTCGATCTGCTCTTCGCTCAGATCCTCGCCGTCTTCGGCACGGGCCAGGATCGCCGCGGTCGAGGCCGAGGGTCGGCCGCCGCGCAGCCACGGTTGCGCATAGGCGGGCACCGGCATGGCCGCACCGGTGATCCAGCCGCAGGCCCGTGCGAGGCCTCGTGCATCGGTTCTGTGCACGACCGGTCTTGCCTGGGCCGCGTCCACCCAGCGCTCCGCGGCGCGCGCATAGGCGGGCGCGATCGCCAGGCGCTCGAGCAGCACACGGCCGGCGTGCGCCGTCTGGCGCTCGAGCGCCTCGAGCTGCGGCCAGGGCGCTTCGGGATTGACGTGATCGAGCGTTACCGGTGATACCCCGCCCCAGTCGTTGACTCCGGCCCGGATCAGCGCGGCGAGGTCGCTCTGCAGATTGGGCGGCGCCTGCAGGCTCATGGCGCTGCCGAAGATCAGGCGCGCCGCCGCAATGGTCCACAGGTGCTCGCTGAGTGCAGGCTCGGGCGCATGCGCCATGCGCGTGTCCGGCTTGGGCTTGAAGTTCTGGAGGATCACCTCCTGGATGTGTCCATGGCGCTGCTGAACCTCCCGCAGCGCCAGCAGGGCCTCGATGCGCTCGGTCCGTGTCTCGCCGATCCCGACCAGAAGGCCCGTGGTGAAGGGCACCCGCGCCTCGCCCGCCGCATTGAGCGTCGCCAGACGCGCCGCCGGATCCTTGTCGGGCGAGCCGAAATGCGGCCCGCCCTTGGCGCACAGCCGTGTCGCGGCCGTCTCCAGCATCAGACCCATCGAGACCGACACCCGGCGCAATGTTTCGATGTCTTCGCGGGACATCACGCCGGGATTGAGATGCGGCAGCAGTCCGGTCTCCGCCTGGACCCGCTGCGCAACATGAGCCAGATAGTCGAGTGTGCTCGCGAAGCCCATCGCCTCGAGTGCCTGTCGCGCGGCGGCGTAGCGCCGCTCCGGCTGGTCGCCGAGCGTGAACAGCGCTTCCTTGCAGCCGGCCTGCGCCCCGGCCCGCGCGATCGCCACCGCCTCGTCCGCCGACAGATAGACCCGTGCCAGCTTTCCCGGCGCCTGGGCGAAGGTGCAGTAGTGGCAGACGTCGCGGCAGAGTTGTGTCAGTGGAATGAACACCTTGCGCGAATAGGTCACCGTGCGGCCGAAGCCCTCGAGCGTCAGCGCTTCGCTCGCCTCCATCAGCGCTTCGAGCGGCATCGATGCCAGGCTCAGCGCCTCCCTGGCCGATAGTGCCCCGCCCTGTACGGTCTGATCGAGTATGTTCTGCACTGTGCTCATGAAGCCTGCCTCATCGCATCGGGTCGATGCACGGTCTCGAAGGCGTCGAGCGCCTGCGGTTCATCCAGATCGAAGCCCAGGCCGGGGGTCCGGGCGATCTGCGGGCCCAATCCCAGCGCGCGCGCCTGGCGAACGTGGCGGGCAAAACTGTTGCCGCCAAACAGGAAACGGAAGCCCATGGGGCCGAGCCGCCGCAGGTCGAGCGCAATTGCGTTGGTGCCCGTCCCCTGCCGATCGCTCG
>JAJYTX010000440.1 GCA_021792815.1 Pseudomonadota bacterium | reverse complement strand
CCGTGCAGCCGGAGGACCTCGGCAAGGCAGTGGAACTGGCGCAGTTGCTGATTGGCTCGGCGCCGCGCGCGGTCGACTGGATTCACATGCCGGTGCCGGCGGCGCGCGATGACGCGGCCTATTTCGCGCCGCTGGCCGCCCTGCGGGATCAGAAGACACAGCTCATGCTCGGACTGGTCCATGCGCGCGACGGCGCGGCAGGTACCCTGAGGCGGATGCGCGCCGCAGCCGAGTTCACCCAGGAATTCGGGATCGCCACCGAGTGCGGCATCGCCCGCGCCCGTGCGCCCGAGCTGGTGCGCCGGATCATCCAGGTGCACGCGGAAGCGGCCGAGGCATTCGACCGCGGCCACTGATCCGGGATCACCGCGGCATCAGTGGCAGCCTGCGATCCCGGAAGTGGAATTCACGGCCGGGCACCGTGAGCGGGCGTCCGCCGAGCCAGCGCGCTTTGCCGTCTGCCGCGGCGAAGGCCGCGCACGCCCTCGAGGGCGGAGCGTCGAGCAGGCGCTCGATGATGACGGTTCCATGCTCCGCGCGTTGACGCGACATGTCAGAGTTCGGTCCTGACACGTCCTCGCGCAGTTCCGGACGGTGCTCGCCGTGTCTCGCGCCCTACAACGCTTTGAGCGGGTTCGCAGTGGAGCGGCGCTGAAACGGCATGACTGCTGGTGGCACCGCATCCGCTGCACAGGCCACTCCCCACGGATCACATCCGGGCCTCTCGCCCCGAAGATTCCTCGCCGCGTTCAGCGCCCCGGCCTTTTGAACCGGTTGCGGGCACGCTCGACCTGCGCCCGGACCACACAGCCGGCGGCGTGATCGTTGATCAGCCCCATCGCCTGCATGAAGGCGTACACCGTGGTCGGCCCCACGAATCGCCAGCCGAGCTTCTTCAACGCCTTCGAGAGCGCAACCGAGTCGGCCGAGGTCGATGCCGTCTGCGGCTTGCCCGGGCTTGCCGGGTCCGGCTCGTAACGCCAGATGAACGCGGCCAGCGATCCTTCCCGGCGGACGAGCGCTTTGGCGCAACGGGCATTGTGGAGCACCGCCTCGATCTTGCCGCGGTGCCGGACGATGCCCGCATCCTGCAACAGCCGCTCGACGTCGCGGGACGTGAAGCGCGCGATGCGTTCGAAATCGAAATCCTGAAAGGCAGCGCGAAAATTCTCACGCTTCGCAAGGATGGTGCGCCAGCTCAGCCCGGCCTGAAATCCCTCCAGGCTCAGTTTCTCGAACAGGCGACGGTCGTCCGCGACCGGAAACCCCCACTCCTGGTCGTGATACGGCAGAAATTCAGGCACCGTGGCGCACCAGCGGCACCGTGCCTTGCCATCGTCGCCGAGGATCGTGCCACCCATGTGATCTGCTCCGATGTCCGAGGCCGGATGCGTCCGAGCCTCGCTCGCCGCGCACTGGCCGGCGCCGTCTGGCGAGCACCCGTACGGCAGACTATCCCGGCTCGCGAGGCGCCGGCTCAGGCGCTTTGGAGACCTCGGCCCGGCTCTGCAGCAAGGTCCAGGCGGCCGCCACGACGATCAACGCGTTGCAGACGATGACCGGGGTGGAGGCGATCATCACGCCGAACAGCAGCCACAACGCGCCGCCGAACAGCTGCACGGCCCGCAGCGCCGAGGGACGGCGGAAGAAATACGACACCACGAAGACGGCGGTCGCAGCCCATCCCACGGCGTCGGTCCCACTCATGGTCATCGGCTCACCCCTCCGGTCCGGCAGCCGGCGATTCGCCCGGCCCATGGCTCCCGCACCTCGATTCGAGCCGGCACCGCCGCGGCCGTCAGGACTCCAACGCCCACCGATGCGGTAGCGGACAGCCGCCGCGTCGCTCGGCCCCTTCGAAGCATTCGGCAGTGACGCAGGCCGCATCGCTCATGGAGGACGCGAGCCGGTCCCAACGGTCCGGCCAACGTGGCGACGGCCAGAGGCTGTCCTGAGTCGAACTTCGGCGCCGCGGCGCGTGCATGCCGATATGCTGGCGCCTCAGCGCCCGGCGCATCGTCAGGCTCGGACGTCCGCAGGCCGTTCTCGCGCTCGCTCTCGGCCAAGCCACGACCAGAATTCTCAGGCATTTATCATCTTCCCCTCACGGCCACCGGTGCGCACCGGACGCTTCGGAAGGATCATACTACATTGATTCATAAAGAAATATCGACATTCGGATCCCTTTGCGCACTTCCAGGATCCGGAGGTTTCGCGTCGCTGTCCGGCGGCTGAGGTATCATTGTAGGCTTTACGACGGCGCCGGGTCCGGGTCCGGGCACTGCGTCATGATCCATCGTTTTCTGGGGGTTGACTGCGTTGGCGACCATTACTCTCGATCCGCTCGATCTCTATGGACTTCGCGACACGCTCACGGAAGAAGAGCGCATGGTGCAGGACTCGGTCCGGCGTCTCGTCGACGAGCGGGTGCTGCCCATCATCCGCGAATGCTTCGAGGAGCACCGCTTCCCGCGTGAACTCGTACCGCAGCTCGCCGAGCTCGGTCTGCTGGGCTCGTCCCTCAGTGGCTACGGCTGCTCCGGCCTCAACGCGATCTGCTACGGCCTGATCTGCCAGGAACTCGAGCGCGGTGATTCCGGGATCCGCAGCTTCGTGTCCGTGCAGTCGTCGCTGTGCATGTACCCGATCCATTCCTACGGCTCGGAGGAGCAGAAGCAGAAATACCTGCCGCCCATGGCCCGCGGCGAGTTCATCGGCTGCTTCGGCCTCACCGAACCGCATGGGGGATCGGATCCGGGCAACATGAAAACCCACGCCCGCCAGCGCGGCCGCGACTGGGTACTCAACGGCTCGAAGATGTGGATCACCAACGGTTCGATCGCCGATGTGGCCGTGGTATGGGCGCAGACCGACGATGGTATCCGTGGCTTTCTCATCGACAAGGGCACCCGCGGGTTCACCACGCAACTGATCGAGCGCAAGTTCTCACTGCGGGCTTCGGTGACTTCGGCGCTGTTCTTTGACGACGTGGTCGTACCGCAGGAAAATGTCCTGCCCGGCGTCATCGGTCTCAAGGGACCGCTCTCCTGTCTGACCCAGGCGCGCTATGGCATCGCCTGGGGCGTGATCGGCGCCGCCCAGGCCTGCCTGGCACAGATGATCGACTACACCGGCACCCGCCAGCTCTTTGGCCGCCCCCTCGCCCAGAATCAGGCCATCCAGGTGCGCCTCGCGGACATGGCCCGACGGATCACCGGCGCGCAGCTGCTGGCGCTCCAGCTGGGCCGGCTCAAGGAGCGCGGTGTCATGCAGCCGGTACAGGTGTCGCTCGCCAAGTGGAACAACTGCCGCATGGCGCTCGATGTGGCCCGCGACTGCCGCGACATGCTCGGCGGCGCCGGCATCAGCGCCGAATACG
>JAJYTX010000439.1 GCA_021792815.1 Pseudomonadota bacterium | reverse complement strand
TCGCCACCACCAGGTCGATGATCACGAACGGAATGAACAGCAGGAATCCGATCAGAAAGGCGGTCTTGAGCTCGCTGGTGACGAAAGCCGGCACCAGCACCGACAGCGGCACGTCGAGCGGCGCGGCGTAGCCCTTGCCCCCGGCGATGTGCACGAAGGCGGCAATGTCGCTCTCGCGGGTCTGGTGCAGCATGAATTCCTTCAACGGCACCTCGGCCCGCGCGAGCGCGGCCTGCGCGTCGATCCGGCCCGCGGCATAGGGCTGATAGGCGACCTGATTGATCTGCCTGATGACCGGCGACATGACGAAGAAGGTGAGAAACAGCGCCAGCCCCAGCAGCACCTGGTTGGGCGGGGTCTGGCCGGCGCCGAGCGCCTGGCGCAGGATCCCGAGCACGATCACGATGCGCGTGAATGCCGTCATCATCAGCAGGATCGCCGGCAGCAGGCTGAGCGCCGTCATCAGCGCCAGCACCTGCAGCGTCAGGGTGTAGGTCTGCGTGCCGCCGTGCGTCTGCACGCTGAAGGCGGGAATGCCCGGCGCGGCGCACGCGATCACCGGCGCGAGCGCCAGCAGCAGCAGCGGCCAGGATCGGCCCACGCGGATCATTTTCCGAGGCTCCGCTTCAGCAGTTGCGCGAAGCCCGCACGGGCGGCCGGCGCCGCCGGCCCCGCGATCTCGACCGGCTGCTCGAGCACGTGCAGTCTGTTGACCCGGCCGGGTGCGACACCGAGCAGGATCTGCGCGCCGCCGACCCGCAGCAGCACCGCGCGCTCCTTGGGGCCGAGCGGCATGTTGGCCAGCACTTCGAGTGCGCCGGCGCCGCGGTTGCCGGGCGCGCGCATCCGCCGGGCGAGCCAGGCGAGGGCGAAGATGACCGCCAGGACGGCGAGCAGCGCCAGCGTGGCCGACAGCAGCCCGCCGGCGCCGGTCACCGGCGCATGCGCGGCGGCGGGAGGGGCGGCGAACAGACGGCTCATTTGAGTTTGCGCAGCCGCTCGGCCGGGCTGATCACGTCGGTGAGACGGATGCCGAACCTCTCGTTGACGACTACCACCTCGCCGTGGGCCACCAGAGTGCCGTTGACGTAGACGTCGAGCGGCTCGCCGGCCGTGCGGTCGAGCTCGACCACCGAGCCCTGGTTGAGCTGCAGGAAGTTGCGAATGGGAATGCGGGTCCGTCCGACCTCCATCGACAGGGTGACCGGCACGTCGAGGATGACTTCGAGGTTGACCTCGCGGGAGCCGGGGCCGGTCCCCTCCTCGCGCAGGTCCTGGAACTCGGCGGGTTGTGCTTCGATCTTCGCATTCATGCTGACACTCGCTTGGTCTGGCCGGTCGGGGCCTCGGAAGCCGCTTTGCTGCGGCGGATACGCTCTTCGATCTTCACGGCCTGCTGCCCGTGGGAGGTGCCGAAGCTGCCGCGAAGCACCGGCACGTCCTCGGCGATCAGCGTGACCTTGCCGCTGAAGTCGCACGGCACGATGTCGCCGGGTTTGAGGTTGACGAGCTCGGCGAGCGTGAGCGAGGCGCGGCCGAGCAGCGTGGTGATCTCGAGCTCGGCGTCCTCCATTTCCTCGCGCAGCGACTGCATCCAGCGCTCGTCCTTCTCCATGCGGTCGCTCGCCACGCCGGCGTCGAGCACTTCGCGCAGCGGTTCGATCATGGCGTAGGGCAGGGTGACGTGCAGGTTGCCGCCCGTGCCGTCGAGCTCGATGTGAAAGGAGGTCACCACCACGATCTCCGACGGCGAGACGATGTTGGCGAAATGCGGGTTGATCTCCGACTGCAGGTACTCGGGCTCGATGGTCGCGACATGCGACCAGGCTTCGCGCAGGTCGGTGAACACGCTGCGCAGCACCATCTGGATGATGCGCTGTTCGGTGGCGGTGAACTCGCGGCCCTCGATCTTGGCGTGCCGCCCGTTGCCGCCGAAGAAGTTGTCGACCACCGCGAACACCAGCTTCGGGTCGAGCACGATGAGGGCCGTGCCGCGCAGCGGGTTGACCTTGACCAGGTTGAGGCTGGTCGGCACATGCAGGGTATGCACGAACTCGCTGAATTTCTTGATCTGCACCGGGCCGACCCCGACCTCCGGGGAACGGCGCAGCAGGTTGTACAGGCTGATGCGGTGCAGCCGCGCAAAGCGTTCATTGATCATCTCGAGCGTGGGCATGCGCCCGCGCACGATGCGCATCTGGTTGGCGAAGTCGTAGGACCGCGCCTCGTTCGGCGCCGGCGGCGACTCGGTGCTCACCTGGCCGGTATCGACGCCGTGCAGCAGCGCGTCGATTTCCGCCTGATCGAGTATTTTTTCGTTGCTCATGGTGTCGCGCCCGGCCGGGCGGCTACTGCATCACGAAGCTGGTGAAATAGACCGCCGCGACGCGCCCGGGCACCCCGCCGTTGTCGGCGGCCACCTTGCGGATGGCGGCGAGCACCTCGGCGCGCAGCTTCTGCTTGCCCGCCTCGGTGTCGAGCGTGGTGTACTGCTGGCCGCCGAGCAGCAGCAGCAGGTTGTTGCGGATCATCGGGTCGTTCTGCTTCAGCAGCGCGATGGTCTTCGGATCGCGCGACATCACCTGGATGCTCACCTGCAGGTAGCGCACCATCTGCCCGGCCTGGAAGTTGACCACGAAGGGCTTCAACGGCAGGTACAGCGGCGGACCGGAGGGCCGCTTCGCCCGGGCGTGGGCCGTCCCCGGGTGGGCGGAGCGGTGCAGTGCCAGGGCGCCGCCGGCCGCGGCGCCGAGCACCACGATTGCGATGACGATCATCAGCCACAGGGGGAGCCGGCGTTTTCGGGAGGGTGCGGCGGCGGCTTCGGTCGGGGTTTCGGCGGGTGCGGTGGCCATCGCTCGGGCAGCTCCTGTGCGTCAAAGTCGTTGCGTCGGAACAGGTGCAATGGCTGTGCCAGTCGCGTTCAGGCGCGGCCAACTCATTGACGGGAAACGAATTGGCGTCGGCGCGGCAGTGTGAGGCGCGTCACATGGACCCGGCGGTGACGGAGTTCCGGCGCTGCGCCGCACACCGCGTCGGGATCGCCGAGCGCGCTCAAAATGAGGCTGTCGCCAAAAGTGAACAATCTGGAGACCGATCACAGTTTCTGGATCGGCGAGGACGCACCATTGCCGCGCGGGGCAAGAACAGGTCGGTTGACCGACGTGATCCCACACCGCGAAGAACACGACTAAGAAGTTGAGTGAGGGCGCGATGCTCGCAACCGAATGTGTCTCGAATCCGGCCTTCCCCGAAGACAGGAGACGATGGGACGCATGCGGCGCGCCGGATCCGGCGGCGCTCGCCGCCCGGCTGCCGACGGGCAGCTCGGCGGCGATCCGCGCGGTGATCGGCCTGATCCGCCAGGTCGCGGTCCACGACTCGACG
>JAJYTX010000438.1 GCA_021792815.1 Pseudomonadota bacterium | reverse complement strand
GCGGTCGCTGTCCCGGCTGCAGCTCGACTCGCTGTTCTGGTGCATCGGCGCCGCGGCACTGCTGGTGGCGGGCCTGACCCTGGCGGCCGCCCCCGGGCTCGCGGCACTGTACGGTGGTCCCACCCTGGCGGGCTACTTCCTCGCGATCGCGATCAAGCAGCCGCTGGTCGCGGCGGCAGTGATCCCATTGGCGATGATGAACCGGGAGCTGCAGTACGAGCGCATCGCCCTGGTCAATGTCAGCGCCACGTTCGCCACGGCGCTCACGCGCGTCGGCCTCGCCCTGTGCGGCGCCGGGGCCTGGGCGATCGTGGCCGCCTACGCCGCAAGCGGCCTGTATACGCTGATCGGCGCGCTGCTCGCGAGGCCGTACCGGCCGCGGTTCCGGCTGCGGCTGTCGGCGATCTCGCCGCTGCTGCGCTTTGGGGTGCGCGCGGCCACCTCGAACCTGTTCGAGCAGATGCTGAACAACGTCGATTACCTGCTGGTCGGATGGTTTTACGGCGTTGCGCCGCTCGCGGTGTACCGCGTGGCCTTCGACGTCGCGATGCAGCCGGCGAGCGCGGTGGGCACGCTGATCAACCGCACCGCGCTGCCGGTCTTCGCCCGGGTCTCGGGCGCCCCGGAGGCGCTGACGCAGTCCCTGACGTGGTCACTGCGCAGGCTCGTGACCCTGGTCGCGCCGCTGGCGGCCACCACGGCCCTCGCCGCCGCGCCCATCGCCGCCCTGCTCCACGATCGCCACGGCCGCAGTTATGCGGCGGCCGCCCTGCCGTTGATGCTGCTGGCGGCGGCGGCGCTGTTCCGTGTCGTGTCGCAACTGTTGTACCCGCTGGCGCTCGCCGCGGGCCGGCCGCGGGCGGCCGCGCGCCTGGCGGCGGTGACCCTGCTGCTGTTGAGCGCCGGTTTCGTTGTCGTCGGCCGCAGTGTGCCCGCCGCGGCCGGCATCATCGGCATCGCCACGGTGTGGCTGACCGTGTATCCGCTGTTGCTCCTGTGGGAGGTGCGCTATCTGCGCAGACAGTGGGACATCCGGGCCGCCCGCCTCGCGCGGGCCCTGCGCGCACCGCTCGTGGCCACCGGTCTGCTCGTCTCGACGGTGGAGATCCTCCGCGTGCTGATCGGCGGCGCCGGAGCCGGACTGCAGCTCGCGCTGGTGCTCACCGCTACGGCACTGACCTACGGCGGTCTTTTCCTCCACGCACGCCACGGCTTCGCGAGGCCCGCGTGAGCCGCGGCAATCGGGCTGCAGCCCCCCCACCCACGGCTCGAGGGTTGAGCACACCGCAGCCGGCTGCGCGTCCTCAGGGTTGGACGAGGCCCCGGTACGCGGGCATGACGCGTGGTAAGATCCCAGCGGTGCGGGCCTGCGTGGGGGCGGATGTTCCCCGCATGCCGCCCGGCCCCGGGCGGGCACCGGAGCGAAGAGACCCGTGCGCGAAGTCGCGATCTTCCGCCACAATCTGTTCAAGACCTCCGAGCCGTTCATCGTCCAGCAGGCGCAACGCCTGCGGCGATACCGGCCGGTTTACCTCGGCAGACTGCGTTTCGGGCCACCGCCACAGGGTGCGTGCTCCCTTGCGCTGGAAGATCTCGCTCCGCGGTGGACGCTGGCGCGCGTCGGGTGGCAGATGCTCAGCCGCGACCCGCGGCCGTACCAACGTCTGCTGAAAGCGCATCATCCGTCATTGATCCACGCGCATTTCGGCATCGAGGGCGTCTACGCGCTACCCCTGGCGCGGCGGCTCGACATCCCGCTGGTCACCACCTTTCACGGCTTCGACGCCACGCTGGCCCGCTACGCGCTGCTGTGCTCGCCGGCGTGGGCGCATTACCCGTTGGGGCGGCGCACACTCGCGCGCGAGGGGGCGCTGTTCCTCTGTGCCTCCTCATTCATCCGTGATCGGCTGCTTGCCATGGGCTTCCCGGAGGCGCGCACGCGCACGCACTATATCGGCGTGGACTGTCACGCCATCCGGCCACGCGATCCCTCCGAGGAAGCGCCGCTGATCCTGCACGTCGCGCGCCTGGTGGAGGTCAAGGGCACCCGGTACCTGCTGCTCGCGTTCGCCTCCCTGGCGCGGCGACACCGCGACATCCAACTCGTCATCATCGGCGATGGTCCGTTGCGCCGCCGGCTGCGGGGGCTGGCCACGCGGCTCGGGGTGCAGGATCGCGTGCGGTTTCTGGGCGCCCTGCCCCATGCGCAGGTGCTGGAGTGGATGCGCAAGGCCGCGATGCTGGTGTTGCCCGGGGTGCGCACGGCGACGGGGAGGGAGGAAGGATTGGGCCTGGTGCTGCTCGAAGCGGCCGCGACCGGCGTGCCGGTGGTCGGCTCTCGGGTGGGTGGAATACCGGAAGTCGTGCGGGACGGCCTCAGCGGGTTTCTGGTTGCGGAAAAGGATGCGCAAGCCCTCGGCGCACGTCTCGGTGAGTTGCTCGATGATGCCGCCTTGAGACGGGCCATGGGCGCCCAGGGCCGGGCGCTGGCGGAACGATGCTTCGACCTGCACCGCCAGACCGCCGCACTCGAGACGCTCTATGACAGCCTCCTCTGAGGCCACGGGGACCGGATTGGTGGAGCGAGCCCCCGCAGCGGTGGTCGTGGCGCATCCGGACGACGAAGCGCTCTGGCTGAGTTCGGCGCTCGCCTCGGCCGAGCGCGTCGTGTACTGTTTCGGAGAACTGTTCAACCGGCCCCGGGACTCCGAGGCGCGACGCCAGGCGCTCGCGGCGTTGCCGTTGAGCCGCATCGTCGATCTGGCCGTGCCCGAGAGTGGCGCCGGCGTCTGCGCCGACTGGGCGCGGCCCGAGCCAACACCCTTCGGCATCCAGATCACTCAGCGCGCCGCGCGCACGCGCTACGAGTCAAATTACGCGACGCTCCTCGAGCGCCTGCGGGGCGCGCTGGCGGGGTGCCGCGAGGTGTACACCCACAACCCCTGGGGCGAATACGGTCACACCGAGCACATCCAGGTGTACCGGGCGGTGGCCGCTCTGCAGGCCGAGCTGGGCTTCACGCTCTGGTTCTCCAACTACGTCGGCAGCCGCAGCTGGCCCCTCGCCCGGCTGAGCGGCGGGCTGCGCTGGAGCGAGCGCCGCATCGTGCCGTCCGACCGGACCACGGCCCGCGCGCTGCGCCGGGTCTACCGGCGCCATGGCGCATGGACCTGGACGCCCGCGCATTACTGGCCGGCGCGCGAGGCCGTCTACGCCCAGCCGCCGGCCGGTGCGGCCGGCCCCGGGCAGCCGCTGACGGGCGAATGGCTGCTCGATGTCGCGGGATTGCGCTGGTGGCCGCCCTGGCCGTTCCCCCGGCGGCGCCTGCCACCGGCGTGAGCGGTGAAGCCCAGCAGGGCGCGCATCGAGGCGGCTGCGCCGCCTCAGG
>JAJYTX010000437.1 GCA_021792815.1 Pseudomonadota bacterium | reverse complement strand
AGGCCTACCGGCGCCTGGCCATGAAATATCACCCGGACCGCAATCCGGGCGACAAGGAGGCGGAGGACCGCTTCAAGGAGGCCAAGGAAGCCTATGAGGTGCTGACCGATGCGCAAAAGCGCGCCGCGTATGACCAGTACGGTCACGCGGGCGTGGAGGCCGCTGCTGCCCGCGGCCGCGCCGGCCCCGGCCCGGCGGATGCGTTCAGCGACATCTTCGGCGATGTCTTCGGCGACATTTTCGGCACGGCGCGTCGCGGCGGCGGGCGCGCTCAGGTGTTTCGCGGCGCGGACCTGCGCTACGAGCTCGAGCTCGATCTGCCTCAGGCCGTGTTCGGCCACACCGTGGAGATCGAGGTGCCGAAGCTGGTCGAGTGCGAGCTCTGCCACGGCACCGGAGCGGCCAAGGGCAGTGCTCCGATTTCCTGCGACACCTGCGGGGGCACGGGTCAGGTGCGCATTTCCCAAGGATTCTTTCATCTGCAGCAGACCTGCCCGAAATGCCGCGGTGGCGGCACCATCGTGCGCAACCCCTGCGATGGCTGCTTCGGGCAGGGCAGGGTGCGACGCACCCGCAAGCTCTCGGTCAAGGTTCCGGCCGGGGTGGACACGGGCGATCGGATCCGGCTCGCCGAAGAAGGCGAAGCGGGCCGTAACGGCGGGCCGGCGGGCGACCTATACGTCGAGGTGCACGTGCGCGAGCACGCGATCTTCGAGCGTGACGGCGAGCACCTGTCCTGCGAGGTCCCGGTCAGCTTCGCCACGGCGGCACTCGGAGGCACCGTGGAGGTACCGACGCTCGATGGCAGCGTATCGCTGAAGATTCCGGCCGAGACGCAATCGGGCCGGGTGTTCAGGCTGCGTGACAAGGGGGTCAAGCCCGTGCGCGGCAGTTCGCGCGGGGACCTCTTCTGCCGGGTGGTCATCGAAACCCCCGTGCACCTGTCGGCCGATCAGAAGGAGCTCATCCGCAAGCTCGAGGACTCGCTCAAGCACGGCGGATCGCGTCATGCACCGAGGGAAAAGAGCTTCTTCGAAGGAGTGAAGCGCTTCTTTTCACCGAGTGCCTGATGCCGCCCACCCGCGCAGCCATCATCGGGGTCACGGGCCGCATGGGTCAGGCGCTGTTGCGCTCGGCGGCGGAATTTCCGGCCCTGCTGATCAGTGGCGCGGTGGCTTCCCGATACAGCGCGAGCCTCGGACGGGATGCCGGCGAACCGGCGGGGGCTTCGACGGGCGTTCGGGTGACCGATGATCTGCCGGCTGCCCTGGCCGGTGCGGACGTCGCCATCGATTTCTCGCAGCCGCAGGCCACGGGGGCGACGCTTGCCGCGTGTCGGGCTGCCGGCAAGCCGCTGCTGATCGGAACGACGGGCTTCGCGCCCCAGCTCACCGAGGCCGAGCTGGATGCGGCATCGAAGCACATCCCGCTGCTCGTCGCCCCGAACACCAGCCTCGGAGTCACGTTGCTGACCGAGCTGGTCCGGATGGCGGCGCGGGCACTGCCGGCACAGTTCGAGATCGAGATTCTCGAGGCGCATCACCACCTCAAGCGCGATGCCCCTTCGGGCACCGCGCTGGCGCTCGCCCGCTCGGCGGCCGAGGGTCGGGGACTGCCTCCGGCGGAAGCGACCGCAGGCGTCGGCTCGACCCGGACAGGACCGCGCAGGCCCGGGGAAATCGGCTTCGCGGTCATCCGGGGCGGGGACATCGTCGGAGAGCACCAGGTCTGGTTCGCCGGCCCCGGTGAGCGCGTGACCCTGGGGCACCAGGCAGGCGATCGGACCATCTTCGCACGCGGGGCGCTCAGGGCCGCCCTATGGCTCGCCCACCAGCCTCCAGGACGGTACGCGATGCGGGATATTTTGTTTTAAAATCAATAAGTTGATAGATTACCTGCGGTGTCCTGCAATCTCCGTCCCCAGGATTTTTCCATGGACACCCGTGGCCGACCCCCGTAAAATTTCCGCCTGATCCGTGTGCGGGTTAGTCCGATTCGTGTGCGGGTTAGTCCACGCAAGGCGGGAGGTCGTTCGATAGAACGCCTCCCGCTTTGTATATGTGCTCATCGCCGGATGGAGCGCTTCGCGCGCCGCGCGCGCCGCGGGCGATCGGCCGAAAACGAAAGCCCATCTGAATCTGAAAAGAGAGGATTCATCGAAGTGAGCGTACCCGCAGTGCTGGCGCTGGCGGATGGCACCATCTTCCGCGGCCAGTCGATCGGTGCCAAAGGCAACACCACGGGTGAAGTCGTTTTCAACACTGCGTTGACGGGCTACCAGGAAATTCTCACCGACCCGTCGTATGCCCGCCAGATCGTCACGCTCACCTGCCCGCACATCGGCAACACCGGCACCACCCCCGAGGACCTCGAGTCCGCCCAGGTATACGCCGCCGGCCTCGTCATCCGCGATCTGCCTCTGAAGGCCAGCAACTGGCGCGCCAACGAGTCGCTCGGGGATTTCCTCGAGCGCGGCCGGGTGGTGGCGATCGCCGGTATCGACACGCGGCGGCTGACGCGCATTGTGCGCCAAAGCGGTGCGCAGTCCGGCTGCATCATGACCGGCGAGAAGGCCGACGAGGCCGCCGCCGTGAAGGCGGCGCGCCGTTTCCCGGGCTTGAAGGGCATGGATCTGGCGAAGGTGGTCACGACCCGGCGCAGCTACCAGTGGAACGATGGCAGCGTCTGGCCGCAGAACCCGCGCCTGCTGCGTTCGCATCAGCGGCTGCACGTGGTGGCGTACGATTTCGGCATCAAGCGCAACATTCTGCGCCTGCTGGCCGACTTCGGCTGCCGCATGACGGTGGTGCCGGCCGAGACCCCGGCAGAGGAGGCTTTTGCCCTCGCTCCCGATGGGCTGTTCCTGTCGAATGGCCCGGGTGATCCGGAGCCGTGCGAATACGCCATCAGCGCGGCGCGCGCATTCCTCGAGACGGACATCCCGGTGTTCGGCATCTGTCTCGGGCACCAGATTCTCGGGCTTGCCTGCGGCGCGCGCACGGTCAAGATGAAATTCGGCCACCATGGCGCCAACCACCCCGTACAGGACCTCGAGACCGGCCGGGTGCTCATCACCAGCCAGAATCACGGATTCGCGGTCGACGAGTCCACCCTGCCGCCCCATGTGATGCCCACCCACCGCTCGCTGTTCGACGGCTCGCTGCAGGGTCTCGCCTTCAGGGACCGGCCGGTGTTCGGTTTCCAGGGCCACCCGGAGGCGAGCCCGGGTCCCCACGACATGCGGCCGCTGTTCGAAAGCTTCGTGCAGCTGATGCTGCGGCGCCTGCAGGAGAAGCTGCGTGCGGCCGAGCGGCAGGGCCGGACCCAGGCCACCACCCGCTGAACCGATACGCCGAAGAGACCCTCTCGTGCCCAAGCGCAGCGATATCC
>JAJYTX010000436.1 GCA_021792815.1 Pseudomonadota bacterium | reverse complement strand
GGGGCGTACTTTCATCACCGGCTGATCGTCAATCTGGACGCCTTTTATACGCTCTACAGGAATTTCCAGATCCAGACGTTCTCGGCGGTCGCCAACGTGCTGACGCCACCGCTGATCCTCGAGTCTGCGGGCAAGGCGCAGACCCATGGCGTCGAGCTCGATACCCGCTGGCTGCCGACCCGCAGCACGAACGTGCGGTTCGATGCGGCGTATATCGACGCGACCTTCAAGGACTATCGCAATGCGCCCTGCTGGGGTCAGCCGGGAGGGATCGTGCAGTCGGCCGCGCAGGGCTGTTACTCCGAGACCATCACCAATCCGCAGACCGGCGTGACGGTGACGCAGGGCGTGCAGAACCTCGATGGCAAGACGATGCCGAATTCGCCGAAGTTCAAGGCGATCCTGTCGCTCGACCAGCGGTTGCCGCTGCGGCTCGCCGGGTGGACGTTCGATGTCAATGGTGACTACAGCTATCGTTCATCCGCGCAGATGCTGCTGGATCAGAATCCGTGGGCGGTGCAGCATGCCTTCGGCATCCTCAACCTCGGCGGGGGCGCGACCAGCGCCGATGGACGTTATTCGGTCAGGGTGTTCGCCAACAACGTCACCAACCGACAGTACTACGTGGACGTCGAGGACTTCTGGACCGGGCCCTGGGGCGGACCGGCCGTGATCGGTCAGCCGGCGCGTGATGCGCACCGATACTACGGCGTCACGCTGACGGCGCAGTTCTGAGGCAGGGCCGCCGGGCCGCGCGCCTACGGAGCCGTCCGGTCGAAAACGCGTGACGGGCTGCGGCCGGTGGTGGGGCTGGTGCCCGGCTGCCGCGCAGGAAGCTTTGAGTTCGCAGGGTGAGCACGACGGACGGTGGTGTCCGCGGCGCGCCGAGGCGCAGACGAGGTGCAGTCGTGAGAGCCGTTCATTCGAGAGCCTGGTTCGCGGAGGCGGCCGTCCGCGTGCTGACGGTCCTGTGTCTGGCAGGGCTGGGCATCCCGGCGGTGGCGGTTGCGGGCGCGCACGCGCCGGCCCGCTCCCCGGGGCGGCTGCCCGGGGACAACCCGCCTCCGCGGTGGATGCTGCTCAAGCCGCCGCCGGTGCCGACACCGGGCCATCCCGGACCGGACATGCACGATCATGCTGCCGGGCCGAAGCTGACGGCGGCGCTGGCGGTGGCGAAGGCGGCGCTGGCGGCCTGCACGCGCCAGGGGCATGCGGTCGGCGTGGCGGTCATCGACTCCAGCGGCGAGCCTCGCGTAGCGCTGGTGGCGGATGGTGCACTCGGCGGCAATGTCTATACGGCGGTCCGCAAGGGATTGACCGCCCTGGCGTTCAAAGAACCGACCTCGCGGGTCAGTGCGCAGCTGCAGCGGCATCAGATCGATTCGAGACGGATCACGGGCGACATGATCCCTTGGGCCGGTGCGGTCCCGTTGTGGCGCGATGGCCGCGTCGTGGGCGCGGTGGCGGTGAGCGGCTCGAAGAGCACGCAGGACGAGGCCTGCGCCCGGGCGGGCCGGCAGGTCTTCGTGCGCCGCCTGGCGTCGCGTCGCAAGTGATGCCTAGGGCGTTCTGACGGCGGAATTCGCATGACCCAGCACATCAAGTTTCTGATCTGCGCCCGGCGCAAGCGTGAAGATACCCAGCAGCGCTACTTCTACGAGTGGGGCAACATCCACGTGGCGCTGATGCTGACGACGCCCGAGGTGATGCGGGTCTTCAGGCGCTACGTGCAGCATTTCGCCATTTCCGGCATCAGCGACGACCGGCTGGCGATTCCGCGGTCGCCGATGCAATGGGACAACATGGCCGATCACTGGGTGGACGGCTACGAGGATTTTCTCACCTCGCTCAACGCCGAAGGCTACGTGCAGCGGATGCAGCCGCACGTGTTCGGCGACCGGGAGTTCGTGCTGGCACTGACCCGCGGTAAGGTCGTGTACGAGATCCCCGGCTTCCGTTCGGGTGGTGTCAAGCTGATCCACTGGCTGCGCAGCAAGCCCGGCCTCAGCCAGGCGGAATTCAACCGCCTGTGGCGCCAGCGCTATGCGCCGGCCTTCCTCGAAGCGGTGGCGGGCAGGGCGCTGGTTCGCAAGTATGTGCGCAATGAGCTGCTCGATCTCGACGCGCAGGTGTTCCGGGGCAGCCTGTTCGAAGCCGGGGCGGTCGGGGGCTATTCAGGCGTGGAGGAATTGTGGTTCCCTGACGTGGAATCGCTGGCACAGCTGCGCAGCGACGCGGTGCTGTACGCTGCGATGCGCGACGGCATGGAGGACTTCGTGGACCTGGAACGCTCGTTCTCGATGGTCACGACCGAGCGGGTGGTGTATGACTTCGTGACGCCGTCGGAGATGAGCCCGCCGCCGGCCGTGCTCGATCCGGGCAGCCTGGAGGCGAAGGTGATCGGCCAGGGTTATCGTGATTGGAACATTCCGCGGCCCGTTGAGGATCTGTGAGGATCCTGGCGCAGACGGCAACTGATGCGCTGCGACGCGCCCCGGCTGTCGGGCGGGCGGCGCTCAGGTGGGTTCGAGCGGCCGCACGAGACGTCGTATCCGGGTTTTTTTCGCCAGCCACTGCAGCAGATTCCGCTTGATCTGGATGCGCACCGAGGCCCCCATTTCCTGATGGATCTGCCGGTGCCACTCGAGTACTTCGGTATCCCGGACCCCCTGCCTCTCGAGGAATGCCGTGAGCGGGCAGGAGGTGAGCTCGCCCGGACTGCGCAAGTGCAAAGGGTCGTGCATCACCATCCACTCGTACGCGAGGGCGCCCAGCCAGCTGTGCAGCCCGCGTGCGCCGTCACCGCGGAACGCTCGCGTGCGGATCCAGTCCGTCAGGGCCGCGGCCGGCATCGGCCGCCCAAGGCCGTACCCCTGTCCGAGGCGACAGCCGAGGTGAGTGGCCGCTTCGATGATCCCGGCGTCTTCCAGGCCTTCGACCACGACATCCCGTTCCAGGTCCTGGCCGATCTGCACCACGGTCCGGATCAGACTGAGTGACTTGATCGGATCGTACAGCAGGTCCTTGATGATGTTCTGGTCGATCTTGATCAGGTCGAAGGGCAGGTCCGCCAGACGCTTGAGGTTGCTGAATCCCGCCCCCAGGTCATCGAGCGCAAACCGTATGCCCGTCGAGGCGAGACGCGAGATGGCGTCATCCACCGAGGTCACTTCCAACGCCTGGCTTTCCAGCAGTTCCAGGGTCAGGTGCTGCGGCGCGACCTGCGCCTCGCGCAGCGCCTGGTCGATCCAGCGCGCGCAGTCAGGATGTACCAGAGTGCTCGGCGCGAGGTTGATCGCCAGTCCGATGTCGAGGTTCTCGTCGTGCCAGCGGCGCAGATGCCCGAGCGCCTGCGCCAGGCCCTGGCGGAACAGCGAATCGAGGTCGGTCTCCCCCAGCGCCGGCAGGAACCG
>JAJYTX010000435.1 GCA_021792815.1 Pseudomonadota bacterium | reverse complement strand
ACCGCCCTGGAGAAAGCGACTCCGTCGGCTCCGCCGTGGCTTTTTACCACGATACCGGCCAGGCCGACCATGCAGGCGCCGTTGTAGCGGCGCGGATCGAGGCTCTCGCGGACCCGCCCGAGCACCCGGTAGGCGGCCAGACCCGCCAGGCGGTCGAGCCAGGAAGCGCGGAATTCGCGGCGCATGCGCGCGGCGATCAGCGCCGCGAGGCCCTCCATGGTCTTCAGCGCCACGTTGCCCGTGAACCCGTCGGTCACCACCACGTCGACATCGCCGGAAAAGATGTCATCGCCCTCCACGAATCCCACGTAGTTCAGACCACTCGCGAGCAGCAGCACGTGCGCCGCCTGCACCAGCTCGTGCCCCTTGATGTCCTCCTCGCCGATGTTGAGCAGCCCGATGCGCGGCGAGGCAACACCGTAGACGTCCCGGGCGATGATCGCGCCCATGGTGGCGAACTGCGCCAGCTGCTCCGGGCTCGCCTTGGTGTTGGCGCCGAGGTCGAGCATGTGCGTATGGCCGTGCGCGGCCGGGATCGCCGAGATGATCGCGGCCCGCTCCACCCCCGGAAGCGTCCTCAGCACGAAGTGCCCGATGGCGGTGAGCGCCCCGGTGTTGCCGGCGCTGACGCAGGCCTGCGCCCGGCCGCTCTTGACGAGTTCGACGGCGATGCGCATGGAGGAGTGCTTCTTGCGGCGCACCGCCTCGCGCGGCTGCTCGCTCATGCCCACCACCTGGGTGGCCGGCACGATCGTGACCCGCCCGCGCAGCCGCGCCGGACAGTCCGCGAGCTGCGCGCCGATCAGCTCACCGTCGCCGACCAGCAGCGCCTGCAGCTGCGCGTCCTCGGCGAGCGCCGCGAACGCGCCGGCGATGTGCTCGCGCGGCGCACGATCGCCGCTCATCACGTCGATGGCGATCGGCAACACGGGCGCGCCGCTGAGCGTTATTCCTGCTCGCCTTCGCTCGTCTTCTCGAGCACGCGGCGGCCGCGGTAGAAACCGTCGGGCGTGATGCAGTGGCGCAGATGGGTCTCGCCGGACTGCGGATCGGTCGACAGCGCCGGCGCGCTGAGCCGGTCGTGGGAACGGTGCATGCCGCGCTTCGACGCGGTCTTGCGGCTTTTCTGAACGGGCATAATGTCCTCGATACGCGCAACGCGCGCGATTATTTGTGACTCAACAACTCACCCAGCCGCGCGAACGGCCGCACAGCCGGCTCGTCCGCCGCCTGCGGGCCGGGCGGCTCGCCCGGGGCCGCGCAGTCGGCGCTCTCGTGCAGCGGCACGATCGGCAGCGTCAGCAACAGCTCCTCTTCGACCAGGTCCGCGATGCGGATGCGTCCATCCGGCGCGAGCACCGGCTCGAGCTCCTCGGGCAGTGCGCCCGCTTCGGCGGCCGACGCAACCAGCGCCACGCGGACCGTGCTGCGCACCGGCCAGCGCATCGGTTGCATGCAGCGCTGACAGCGCAGCATCGCCTCACCCTGCAGCGACAGATCCGCCACGGCGATGCCGGACTGGCGTCCGAACCGCACCGCGCCCCGCACACTGCCGCCGGTCCGCTCGATCCGCGAGTCCAGGCGCGGCAAGGCCGCCAGCGGCAGGTCGAAGTCGACTTCGGCGCCGTCCCGGCACAGCCGGTCGATCGCGAGCGGCTTTGACCCGGGCGGCGGCATGGGGCGCGTATAATAGGTATCGGGTATCGGCAAGTCAAAGTCCCGCGGATGTTTCAAGTCCTTGTTTCGTTTTCATGCCTGAGCTGATTCTCGCCTCGACCTCGCCCTACCGCCGCGGCCTGCTCGAGCGGCTGCACCTGCCGTTCACGGCCGTCGCGCCCCGGGTGGCCGAAGATCCCCTCGAGGGGGAGCTGCCGGCCGACCGCGCCCTGCGGCTGTCGATCGCCAAGGCGCAGGCGGTCGCCGCGCACCATCGGCAGGCGGTGGTGATCGGCAGCGACCAGGTGGCCTGCGCCGGCCACCAGGTGCTCGAGAAGCCCGGCGATGCGGCGCGCTGTCGCGCCCAGCTCGCCGCGGCGAGTGGCGCCAGTGTGCGCTTTCACACCGGGTGCGCCTTGATCGGCCTCAATACCGGTATCCGCCTGGTGCATCTCGACACCACGACGGTGTTCTTCCGTGCGCTGCGCGAGCCGGAGATCGAGCGCTACGTGCAGCGGGAGCGGCCCTTCGACTGCGCCGGGGGCTTCCGTGCCGAGGGGCTCGGCATCTCGCTGTTCGAGAGCATCGAGAGCGTCGATCCGACGGCGCTCATCGGGCTGCCGCTCATCTGGCTCTCGGGCGCGCTGCGGCGCGCCGGCTTCGTGCTGCCCTAGGCACCTCGCGCCGGCCGGGCGGACGCTCCGACATCAGGCGATCGAGCAGGCTCGCGAGCTCCGCCGGAAGCGGCGCGCTCGCGCTGAAGGGGCCTCCCCGGGGCCACTCGAAGCTCATGCTGTGGGCGTGCAGGAACATCCTCCCGAGCCCGAGCGCCCGCAGCTGCGTGTTGAACCCGGCATCCCCGTATTTTTCATCGCCGGCGACCGGGTGGCCTGCGTGGGCGGCATGCACCCGGATCTGGTGGGTTCGGCCGGTATGCAGCGTGACTTCCACCAGTGTCGCGCGCTTGCCGAAGAATTGAACCGGCCGGAAATCGCTCACCGACGCCTTGCCCGAGGCGTCGACCCTCACGGTGCGCTCGCCCCCGAGCCGCGTATCGGTGCGCAAGGGCGCATCGATCCGCTTGCGCCCGAGGTCCCACCGGCCGGCGAGCAGCGCCAGGTAGCGCTTCTCACACTGGCCCTCCCGCAGCAACGCATGCACGGTGCGCAGCGCCGCGGGCGTGCGGGCCACCAACAGGCAGCCGCTGGTGTCCCGATCGAGCCGGTGGACGAGCTCCAGGGACTCGGCCGGGCGCAGGGCTCGCAAAGCCTCGATGACGCCGAAGCTGATGCCGCTGCCGCCGTGTACCGCGATACCGGCCGGCTTGTCGAGCACGAGCAGCCGCTCGTCCTCCTGGACGATGGCCTGCCGGACCGTCTCGAGCAGGCTGCCCGAGGGGCCCCGCACCGGCGCTCGATCGCTTTCGGCGCTCGGACGCAGCGGCGGGATCCTGACGCGGTCACGCGCCGTCAGGCGTGCTTCGGGGGTGGCGCGATGGCCATTGATCCGCACTTCTCCCTTGCGGATGATGCGGAAAATCCGCGTGCGTGGCACGCCGCCGAGGTGCCGGGCGAGATACCGGTCGAGCCGCTGCCCGGCATCCTCTTCCGCCACGTCGAGGTAGCGAACTTGTGCCCGATTTGGGGTCATCTCCTGAGACACCGCATTTTTCCGCGTAAGACGCTGTTTCTACAGCAATCCTTGCAGTATACTCGCGTTGCCGTCCGCACTATCAGGACGCGCCAATGGTTGGCGGCGCACTG
>JAJYTX010000434.1 GCA_021792815.1 Pseudomonadota bacterium | reverse complement strand
CGACGACGCCCTTGCCGCGCGCCGCCATCTGTTGGCGTGGGCGGAAGCCGCATGGGGCTCGGCACCGACCGGTCTCAACGCGCTCGCCGCCGCGCTGGGCGATCCGACCACGGCGAATCTGCTGCGCGAGCTGGACCGGGCGTGTTATGGCGGAAGCGACTGGCGCGGACAGCCGCTCTCGCTGGCCCTGAGGGAGCTGCCGTCCCAGACGACCGGCAGGTCGCGCAACCGCCCCGGACTGGCGCCGCTCTATCCGTGAGACCCGCCCCCTCGTCTCAAGCGGTACGCGGTCCGGTTTCCTGACCGTTCGCGGCCGCGGCGGGTGCGCCGGAATCGACATCCGGTTGCGCGCCCCGAGCGGCATCCACCGGCTCCGGACTCGAGCCGGTCCGCGCGGCCTGCGGGGTCGCGGCAAAACCGGCCGGCAACTCCTGGTGCTGCCGCTGCAGGAACAGCGTGCCTTCCAGGATCATGGCGACACCGCCCGGGGTGACCGTGACGCTCTTGGCGGCATTGCGGGGGATCGGCACGCGCATCTTGGCACAGTAGTGGATGATGGCCGCGGCGACGATCGCCAGCGAATAGGTCCGATCGATCGGGACATCCTGCCCGGCCTGCTTCACCGAGAGCACGACGCCGTTCGATTCGTCGACCCGGGCGGCTTCCAGTGTTGCATTCGCCGGCCAGCGTTTGTGTGCATGCTCGAACTCGATGAGGACATCGACCATGGTCTCCAGGGGAAGTACCAGGCGCCTCGAATCATGCATCAACACATTCGTCATGCGAGCAGCTCCATGGCGCATCCGTTTCATGGCCCGGCGCGACACCACGCGCGCAGCTCCTGCCGCGCGGTGAAGCACACGCCGCCGGTGAGCATTCGATGTCAGCCATCGTGACATATTACGCCGCGCCGGCTCAGCTCGGCCATCAGGAGACCAGCCGCAGGCCTCGCCGCGAGAGGAACCGTCGGCGCGCCGCCGCGGAGTCAGCTCACCCCATAGCGTTCCCGATAGGCCCGCAATGCTGCAAGCTGCTCGGCGGAAACCGCCGGCCCGCCGGGGCGCGAGAGCGCCTCGATGAGCTCGGCCAGGGTGAGCACGCTCACGGTCTTCACACCCTGCTCCCGCTCGATCTCCTGCGTGGCGCTGAGAGCGCCCTGGCCCCTCTCCTGCCGGTCGAGGGCGAAGACACAGCCCACCGGCCGGGCCCCGGCCGCCCGGATCAGGGACAGCGACTCGCGCACGGCGGTGCCGGCCGTGACGACATCGTCGATCACCAGCACCCGCCCGGCAAGGGCCGCGCCGATCAGCGTGCCGCCCTCGCCATGCGCCTTGGCCTCTTTGCGGTTGAACGCATAGGGGACACTGCGGCCGTGATGTTCGAAAAGGGCACCGGCCGTTGCCGCCACGAGCGGGATGCCTTTGTACGCCGGCCCGAACAGCATGTCGAAGCCGATGCCGCAGCGGACGATGGCGGCGGCGTAGCACCGGCCCAGGACGGCAATGGCCTCGCCATCACTGAACAGGCCGGCATTGAAAAAATACGGGCTCTCCCGGCCGGACTTGAGAGTGAACCGGCCGAAGCGCAATGCCTGGCGCGACAGCGCCAATTCGATGAAGCCGAGCTGATAGTCACGCATGGCACTATCATTGTCCGATGCACAGCCACCCCGTCAACCTCTGCCTCGATTGCTCGGGAGGCCGCAGGACACCCGGCTCGTGAGCCGAGGCCCGCGCCCCCGGGATGCCGGCTGGCTCACGAGCTGGCGCAAGACGTTCGCTGTCTACCGCCAGAGGAACGTGGTCTCGATGCTGTTCCTCGGCTTCTCGAGCGGACTGCCTTTCCTGCTGGTGTTCTCGACTCTGGCGGTCTGGCTGCGCCAGGCCGGCATCGAGCGATCGACCATCGGCATGCTCGCCTGGGTGGGCTTTGCCTACTCGTTCAAATTCGTCTGGTCGCCGGTGGTCGACCGGGTGCGGCTGCCCATCCTGCACCGGTTGCTGGGCCGGCGGCGCTCCTGGATGCTGCTCGCGCAGATCGGTGTCGCGTGCGGACTCATCCGGCTCGCCGCGAGCGAACCGGCCTCCGGAGTCGGCTCGATCGCGCTCGCGGCGCTGTTCGTCGCGTTCTGCTCGGCCACTCAGGACATCGCCATGGACGCCTGGCGCATCGAGTCGGCCCCGACGGAAGTGCAGGGCGCGATGGCAGCGGCCTATTCGGTCGGTTATCGCGTGGCGATGATCGCCGCCAGCGCCGGCGCCCTCACCGTCGCCTCAGGCTTCGGCTGGCGCACCAGTTACAGCGCCATGGCGATGCTGATGGCCATCGGCATTCTCACCACCCTGCTGGTCAGAGAGCCGCAGGTCGCCACCCGTGAACAGGAGGAGCGCGAAGCACGCGCCGTCGAGTGGCTCGAGGGCCGCGCGCACTGGCCGGGGTCGCTGCAGAAGGCCGGAGAATGGTTCATCGGCGCGGTGCTCTGCCCGTTGACCGATTTCTTCAGCCGGTATGGTGGGCGCTTCGCGGTCGCCTGCCTCGCGTTCATCGGGCTGTACCAGCTCACCGAGTTCACCATGGGCTCGATGGCCAACCCGTTTTACATCGACCACCATTACAGTCTGGACCAGATCGCCCTGGTGGTGAAGGTCTACGGCTTTTCCCTGTCGATCGTCGGGGTGTTTCTCGGCGGAGTGATGGTGGCACGGCTCGGGCTCGCCCGCTCGCTCGCCGCGGGCATGGTGCTCGCGATATCCTCCAACCTGAGCTATTCACTGCTCGCCACCACTCACACTGCGACACTGCTCGGGCTCGGTGCGGTCAATGGACTCGACAATCTGGCGCTTTCCGTCCAGGGCGTGTCGCTGATCGCATTTCTCTCCAGCCTCACCAGCCCGAAGTACACCGCCACACAATACGCGCTGTTTTCCTCGTTCTACGCGCTGCCGGGCAAGCTCCTGGAGGGCACCTCCGGATTCGTGGTCGAGCGGATCGGGTATCCGCACTTCTTCCTCTACACGGCGAGTCTCAGCATCCCGGGGTTGCTGCTGCTGGCGTGGCTGTGGCGCAGGCTGCCCCGCGGGAACGGCTCCATGCCACAGGCCTACCGGACGGAAGCCGAGCGCATCGACGCTGGAGCCGGCTGAAGGGTCGCGCGGCCGGCCACGGGGCGCACCGCGATCGGAATCGCGCCGCACGGGACGACGCAGGTGCTTCCTGGCCCGCAGCGACCGGACACGCCGCCGCAGGGTCTCAGGATGCGCTGGCGAGCCACATATCGATCCGACCCGTGCAACCGCGAGGGGACCGGATGGGCGGGAATCAGGATTCGAACAGATCAAGCCCGTCGAGAGAGCTGGCCCGCAGCGTTGAGTCATCTCCGCGCGACTCGCCGGGGGCATCGTCGTCGCCGGCTTCCACGTC
>JAJYTX010000433.1 GCA_021792815.1 Pseudomonadota bacterium | reverse complement strand
CGCCTTCCTTCAGGAATTCCGGGTTCGAGACCACGTCGAACTCGAGCACGGCCGCCCTCTCGCGCAGCGTGGCCGCGATCCGGTCCCGGACCTTGTCGGCCGTCCCCACGGGCACGGTCGACTTGGTCACGACGATGCAATAGCGATTCATGTGGGTCGCGATAGTGCGGGCGGCGGCGAGCACATGACGCAGATCCGCCGAACCGTCCTCATCCGGCGGTGTGCCCACGGCGATGAACTGAAACAGGCCGTGCTCGACTGCCCGCACGGCGTCCGTGGTGAACTCGACGCGGCCCGCCTCGGCGTTGCGATGCAGCAACGCCTCCAGGCCCGGCTCGTGAATGGGCACCTCGCCACGGTTCAACCGCTCGATCTTGCCCGCATCCACATCGACGCACACGACGTGGTTGCCGGCCTCGGCGAGGCAGGCCCCGGTCACCAAACCGACATATCCCGAACCGAATATCGTGACTTTCATGGCGGCGGCAGGGTAGCGAATGGGGCGGGAACCGACAAGGACAAGTATCCTGAGCGCAGCGCCTTCTCAAACTTCCGAGTGACCTGGAACGTTCGACTTAGGTACAAGCACGGTCCGGTCAGTCGGTTTTCACCGAGGCGAAATCTGACTTTAGTGATTTCCAAATGGCGGACCGGCTCTGTATACTTTTGAAGGAATTGAGGACAGGCTCGCGTCGAGGGGATGTGATCCCCGGCCGCCGAGGCGGCTGCTTGATAAGGATGATGAGCTGATGCACGGTCTCGCGATGGCACAGACGGTGGATTCCTCACAGGGCGCGCCTCGGGAGGCGGGATCTTCTCGACCCTGGATTCCGCCCTCCAGACTGTCTGAATGCGCCGACAGGGAGGCCGTTTACATTTCGCAAAAATTCGGGAACCCTGTAGCGCCATCCCACACGGTCAACGTCGGCGGATCCGGAGCGTTCAGTCGAAAATGTGGAATCGCTCCCAGATTGGGAAACGGACTCTGGCGCAGACTCAACGGGCCTTTTGTCGGCTGTTTGCGACGGTCCGGTAACCAGAGTTGAAAGGGCGCATCTTGTCGACTCAGGCAGACGAGGTTCTATCGCAGCCGGCCGCACCCCATCCGGCCCGCCGATCGCCCCCGCGACCTCAGCTGGTCGAGAAGGACCCCCCGGAGCCGCGCATGACTTTTGACAGCCCCGGCGCGGCCCTGGCGGCCGATCCGGTGGCGTTCCCGCCGAAGTTGGCGCTCGCCCCTGTCGGGCGGGCGGAGCCGCTGAGCCGGACCGTGCCGCGCCGCGAGCCGGCGCTACCAACCTATTCCCCGGTCAAACGCGCGCTCGACGTCGTGGGGGCCCTGCTGCTCGGAGTCGTCTTTTCGCCGCTGATCCTGGTCATCGCCCTGCTGATGGGCCTGGAGGACGGTCCCATCCTCTTCCGTCACCGCCGCGTCGGCCGGGGTGGCCGGAGTTTCGAGTGCCTGAAGTTCCGCACCATGGTGCCCAACGCCGAGCAGATCCTGCACGAGCTGCTGGAGCGCGATCCGGAGGCCCGGGCGGAATGGGTGCGTGACCACAAGCTGCGCCATGACCCACGCGTCACCCGTGTCGGGCGTTTCCTGCGCCGCACCAGCCTCGATGAGCTGCCACAGCTGTGGAACGTGCTCCGCGGAGAGATGAGCCTGGTCGGCCCCCGTCCCATCGTGAGGGAAGAAATGCTGCGCTATGGGCGCTATCTGCCGACCTACCTGGCCGCGAAACCTGGCGTCACGGGTCTGTGGCAGGTCACGGGGCGCAACGATACCGATTACCGGCGGCGGGTGGCGATCGACACGTATTACGTGAAGAAGCAGGGTCTGCTGATGGACCTCGGCATTCTCCTGAAGACGGTCCGGGTGGTGATCTGGGGGCACGGCGCCTATTGAAGCGGCGCCGGCGCGAGGTGGATCGTTCCCGTCGATCAGTGTAGCCCCGCTGAGGCGCATCCCCTCGAAGGCGGTCGGGCGGCGGACGTGATGCTGCGGCGACCCTCGTGGCCGCGGCGCTCAGGCCAGCAGGTGCGGCGTCCAGTCGCCCAGGCAGTCGGTGATATCCCGATAGGCCTGTTCGAATGCCTCGCGCCCGAGCTGGTACGGATCGGCCACGTCCTGCTCGCCGCGCCATTTGCCGAGCTTGTGGACACGGCCGCGAAACTGCGGGAAATTGTCCTGTATCCAGCGCCGATGGCCCTCGTCCAGCACCAACACCAGGTCTGCGGCCGTGAGCAGCGCCGCGTTCAGTTGCCGGCCGCGGTGGGCACTCATGTCGTAGCCGTGCGCCTGCATCACTTCCTGCGCCAGGGAATCGGCCGGCCGGCCCTGAAGCGCGGCAATGCCGGCCGAGGCCACCCGCTTGCCGGCGGTCCCGAGCGGCTCCCGCAGCAGCGCCTCGGCCATCGGGCTGCGGCAGATATTGCCGGTACAGACGACCAGAACCGAATCGAACATTGAAACATCCAGGATCCAGGAAGATCACAATGACCGCATGGGAGGCGGAGACTTCGATCCGTCCCCCGCCAGAGGCCCGGGGATACGAGTCGGATGGTCCGCAGTGCAGCCGCCGGTTCCCCGGGAAGGCTGCCCGGAAAATTCTACACCAGTCCGCGGAGGTCCTGACGCCCGTGCACTGCATCCGCGGCGCACCCGGGACTGCCAAGCGGTGGAGCGATGTGAGGGGGATACGGAGCCTCCGGCGAGCGCCACGTGCCGCGTGCGCTGTTGGGACGGCCGCCGGCGGACGGGAGAATCCGTTCCGCAGCCGATTGCACCGCCGCAGCAAGCTAAGATAGGCTAGATAATTTGATCCCAAGCGAAATCGACGTGAACTCGGATCCCATGGTTGCTGACAGCGCGGCAGGAACGAAACGAAGCGGCTCCCATCCCCCGCGTGGACCGCAGGCTCCGACACCCGGCCATCCAACGATCCGCGCATGCACAAGGCTGCGGATGCCGTTCCGGCATCGGGTCACCGTTGCGCTGTTCCCGACGGCATTGCTGGCGTTGAGCGGCTGCGCGCAGATCATCCCGGGGATGAACGTCCGCGTCGGCGGGCCCGGGCAGCACCAGTACCGGGTGAGCGGTGCGAAGCCCTCGGCCGCGGAACGCCGGCTGCTCCGGTACCGGGTGATTCCGATCACGCCGCAGGTCGTCGCCTCCCTGCTGACCGACCCCGGTCCGCCGATCGTCGCGCCACCTGGGGCCCCACCGCTGAAGCCGCTGCTGCCCTCCATGGTGCCGCCGGCCTACCGGATCGGGCCCGGCGATGTGCTCACCGTGACGGTCTGGAATCATCCGCAGCTCAATCTGGAGGCCGGCATCCTCAACCAGAATGCCACCTTCAACGGCGAGCTGGTCACCCACAAGGGCACGATTTACTACCCCTTCATCGGCACGTTCAAGGTCGC
>JAJYTX010000432.1 GCA_021792815.1 Pseudomonadota bacterium | reverse complement strand
TCGGGCATATCCAGCCCCTCGCGCAGCAGATTGATGCCCACCAGCACATCGAACTTGCCGAGGCGCAGGTCGCGAATGATCTCCGTGCGCTCCACGGTCTCGATGTCGGCGTGCAGGTAGCGCACCCGCACACCATGCTCCTGCAGATACTCGGTCAGATCCTCGGCCATGCGCTTGGTCAGCGTCGTGATCAGCACGCGCTCCTCGCGCGCGACACACTTCTGAATCTCCGAAAGCACGTCGTCAACCTGGGTACTCACCGGTCGCACCTCGATCTCGGGGTCGACGAGCCCCGTCGGCCGCACGAGCAACTCGACGGTCTGGCCGGCATGGCGCTCCTCGTACGGCCCCGGGGTCGCCGAGACGAAGATCATCTGCGGCGCGAGCCGCTCCCATTCCTCGAACTTCAGCGGCCGGTTGTCGAGCGCCGAGGGCAGGCGGAAACCGTACTCGACCAGCACCTCCTTGCGCGAGCGGTCGCCGCGGTACATCGCGCCGAGCTGCGGGACGGTCTGGTGGCTCTCGTCGATCACCAGCAGCGCGTTGCGCGGCAGGTAGTCGAACAGGCACGGCGGCGGCTCGCCGGGGGCACGGCCCGAGAGGTAGCGTGAGTAGTTCTCGATGCCGGCGCAGTAGCCGACCTCTTTCATCATTTCCATGTCGTACATCGTGCGCTGCTCGAGCCGCTGCGCCTCGAGGAGCTTGCCGGCCTCGCGCAACTCCTTCAGACGCGCGCGCAGATCCTCGCGGATCTGATCCACGGCGCCGATCAGGCGCTCCTTGGGTGTGACGTAGTGCGTGCCCGGATAGACGGTGAAGCGCGGGACCTTGCGCGAAATCACCCCGGTGAGCGGATCAAAGAGCGACAGCGACTCGATACTGTCGTCGAACAGCTCGACCCGCACCGCGTCGCGGTCCGACTCGGCGGGAAAGATATCGATGACATCCCCACGCACGCGATACGTCCCCGCGGTCAGATCGAGCTCGTTGCGCGTGTACTGCATATCGGCGAGCCGTCGCAGCAGCTTGCGCTGCCCGATGTGCTCGCCGCGCACCAGGTGCAGGATCATGGCGAGATAGGCTTGCGGGTCCCCGAGACCGTAGATCGAGGAGACCGTCGCCACGATGATGGCGTCGGGGCGCTCGAGCAGCGCCTTGGTGGCCGAGAGGCGCATCTGCTCGATGTGTTCGTTGATCGAGGCATCCTTCTCGATATAGGTATCCGAGGAGGGAACGTAGGCTTCCGGTTGATAGTAGTCGTAGTACGAAACAAAATACTCGACCGCATTGTGCGGAAAGAAGCCGCGAAACTCCCCGTACAGCTGTGCGGCCAGCGTCTTGTTGTGCGCAAGCACCAGCGTGGGGCGCTGCACCCGGGCAATCACCTGGCTGACGACGTATGTCTTGCCGCTGCCGGTCACACCGAGCAGCGTCTGGGCGCTCAAACCGTCATGGAGCCCCTCGACGAGCTTGGCGATCGCCGCGGGCTGATCGCCCGCGGGCTCGAAATTGGACACGAGTGTGAACGGAATCGGTTCCATGCCCTCTCTACTGTCGCGTGGGCGCCTCACCCGCCGGATGGTGGCGATGAATGCGATGCCTTACTATAGCGGCGCCAGGCTCTTTGGCCCACCGCAGGGAATCCCAGTGACCGTAACCGTTTCGCGACGCGTCCAGCGCGTCAAGCCATCGCCGACGCTCACCGTGACGGCCCGCGCCGCCCGCTTAAAGGCTGAGGGCAAGGATGTGATCGGACTCGGAGCCGGCGAGCCGGACTTCGACACCCCGGCCCACATCGCCCAGAGCGGCATCGATGCCATCAACAGCGGCTTCACCCGCTACACCAATGTCGACGGCATCAATGAGCTCAAGGACGCCATCATCGCCAAGTTCGCGCGCGACAACGGTATCCAGTATGAGCGCTCGCAGATCCTGGTCTCCTCGGGCGCGAAGCAGACGATTTACAATCTCTGCATGGCGATGCTCGACAAGGACGACGAGGTGATCATCCCCGCGCCCTACTGGGTATCCTATCCGGACATGGTGCTGCTCGCCGATGGGCAGCCCGTCATCGTCACCGCCGGGGCGGCCCAGGGGTACAAGATCACGCCGCGCCAGCTCGCGGCGGCCATCACGCCCAAGACCCGTCTGGTCCTGCTCAACAGCCCCTGCAACCCCACGGGGGCCGCCTACACCCGAGCGGAGCTGCGCGCCCTGGGAGAAGTGCTGATCGACCAGCCGCGTATCGTCATCGGCACCGATGACATGTACGAGAAGATCTACTGGGGCGCGGAGCCCTTCTGCAGCCTGCTCACCGCGGTGCCCGAGCTCTACAGCCGTACCGTGACGATCAATGGCGTGTCCAAGTCCTACGCCATGACCGGTTGGCGCATCGGGTACTGCGGGGGGCCGAAGGAGCTGATCTCGGCGATGGCCACCATCCAGGGCCAGTCGACCTCGAACGCCAGCAGCATCTCGCAGAAGGCGGCCGCGGCGGCGCTCACCGGCGACCAGACCTGTGTGGCGCGGATGAACGAGGCGTTCAAGGCCCGGCACGATTTCGTGGTGAGCGCCCTGAACGCCCTGCCGGGTGTGAGCTGCCTGCCCGGCGCGGGGACCTTCTACGCCTTCGCCGATGTCTCCCATGCCATGGCGGCGACCGGCTGCGCCTCGGACACCGATTTTGCCGAGCTGCTGCTCACCGACGCCGGGGTTGCCGTGGTACCGGGCTCGGCGTTCGGCACCCCGGGCCATATCCGCCTCTCCTTTGCCTGCAGCATCGAGACGCTGAAAACGGCGCTCGATCGCATCGCGAAGACACTCACCCGGGTGGATGCAGAGGTGGGCTGAAGGATGCTGTGGAGGACGCTGGCCGATCTGCTGGTCGTCGTTCACCTCGCGTTCGTCGGATTCGTCATCTTCGGCGGCTTTCTCGCCTGGAAGTGGCGAGCGGTCATCCTCGCGCACCTCCCGGCACTCGCCTGGGGCCTGTGGATCGAGGTCTCCGGATGGATCTGTCCCCTGACCTCTCTCGAGGACCGCCTGCGCCACCTGGCGGGCGAGGCGGGCTACCGTAGCGGATTCCTGCATCACTATGTGCTGCCGGTGCTCTACCCCCCGGGGCTGACCCGGCCCAATCAGTGGGTGCTCGCGGGACTGCTGCTGGCGATCAATGGGGTCGCGTACGGACGGGTGGCGGCGCGCTGGAAGCGCCGCGAACCGCTGGTGCGCCTGCCGCGGCGCCTCTGAGACGCCTGCGGGCACGGCCAGGGGCTGCGCCGGTCGACCCTGGCACTTGTGGGACCCCGGCCGCCCGGGGACATGGCTTCATACGGATTCCTTGACGCGGGGCGGCCGTCGCCCTCAAAATTCGCGCCCTTTCGCGCATCGCGTACGGTTCCCCGGTAGCTCAGTCGGTAGAGCGTCGGACTGT
>JAJYTX010000431.1 GCA_021792815.1 Pseudomonadota bacterium | reverse complement strand
GGCTCGCCCATCTTCAGCACCGGTCGGACAGCCATAGGAGTACAGTACCCTACTTTCCACGCCCAGCGGAGAACCGACCGATGTGGAATACGACGGATCCCGAAGAGTCCTTCCGCAGCAAAGTCTTCTGGTGGTCGGCCATCATCGTCGGCGCCGCCCTCATCGGCGTGGGAGCGTACTATCGGTTCCGCTCGCCGCCGGTACAGCCACAACCGGTGCAGCCCGCGCCAATCCCCGCGCCGCAGCCGCCGGCCGTCTCGCCGGCGCCCGCCGCGCCTGCGGTGCCGGCGGTCCAACATCCTATCCCGGCTCAAAGCGGGCAGAGCGCGGCCGCCGCCCTGCCCGCCCTCGACGGCAGCGACCCGACAGTCGTCAGCGCACTGACGCAGCTGGTCGGCCCGGTCGCGGTCAGCCGATTCCTCGTGCCTCAGGCCGTCATCCGGCACATCGTGGTCACGGTGGACAACCTGCCCCGCGCGAAGGTGGCGGCCAATCTGCGCCCCGTCCGGCCGACGCCCGGCCAGACGATCGTCAATCAGCAGGGCGCGACGACGCTGCTCAGTCGGCGCAACTACGCCCGCTACACGCCCTTCGTCGACGTGGTTCGTGCCGTGAATGTCAAGGCGCTGGCGGCGCTGTACTTCCGGCTCTACCCGCTGTTCCAGCAGGCCTACGAGAGCCTCGGGTATCCTCACCAGTACTTCAACGACCGCCTGGTCGAGGCCATCGACAGCCTGCTGGACACACCGCAGGTACAGGGGCCGATCACGCTGGTGCAGGGGAAGGTGTTCTGGCAGTTCGCGAATCCGCAGCTCGAGGCGCTGCCCGCCGGACAGAAACTGTTGCTTCGCATGGGGCCACAGAACGCCGCGGTCATCGAGGGTCAGCTGCGCCAGCTGCGCCAGCTCATCGTCAGCCCGCCGAAGTAGCTCCCGGATTCGCCAGCTCCCGGCGCAGGCGCTCCATCAGATCCTGACATCCGGGGGCATCAAATCGCGGCGCACTCTGCCAGTCGTAGGCCCAGGGGTGCAGGCTACGCAACGGCTCGGGCTCGTCGGCATAGCGCGGAATGACGTGGGCATGGAGCGCCGGCTCCAGGTTGCCGAGGATCGCGTAGTTGATGCGCACCGCGCCGGTGACCGCGAGCACGGCGTCACCCAGCCGCGCGAGGTCGAGCAGGAATCCGGCCCGGGCCCCGGGGCCGAGCGCATTCAGATCGGGTACCACCGGGTCCGGCAGCAGCAGCGCGTAGCCGTGCAGGAACTGCCGCTCGCCGAGCACGGCCCAGCCGGAGGCCATGCGCGCCACGACGTGCGGTTCGCGCCCGTCCCGGGCCGCCGCAACCTGTCGGTGGATGGCCGTCAGCACGACACTCCCAGCGCCCGCAGCGCGCCCGCCGTCGAGGCGTAGCCGCTGTGCTCGATGCCCTGCCAGCCGCGGCGGCGCGCGGCGAGAATGTTCTCGGCCCGGTCATCGACGAAGACCGTCTCGACCGGCACGAGCGTGAACCTGCGCTCGGCCTCGGCGTAAATCGCATCGTCGGGTTTCATCGCCCCGGCGAGGAAAGACGGCAACGCACCGTGCCCGATGCGATGCAGGCCGTATTCGCGCGACAGGTACGTCCAATGCAGATCGCCGATGTTGGACAAGAGGTAGACGCGGTGCCGCTCGCTCAGCCGATGCGCCAGCTCCACCATTGCCGGCTGGTATTCGAAGATATCGAGCCAGCTCGCACGCGCCTCCTCGAGGTCCATCGGACGGCGCGCGAGCGAGGCGAACCGCTCGAGCAGTCCGCGGCCGTGCAACCGGCCGGACTCATGATCCGACAAGGCAACACGATCGAGCACCGAGTGCAGATCGGGGGCGTCGACCTCGTGCGCTCTCAGAAACTCCAGGAACGATCCGGAGTCGATGTGGACGAACACCCAGCCGATGTCGAAAACCACGTTGCGGATCAAAGCGCGAGCTCCCTTCACAGCGGAAACGGCAGGACAGTACCGGTATCCCCGGGGGTCAGGTTCACCGCGACCACGGTGGCCTTGGGAAAGAAATTGAATTCCGAGGCGCTGGCCCAGGTATAGGCCCCCATGGCCCGGCCCACGATCAGGTCCCCGGTCTCGAGTTTCGGCAGCAGCAGATTCTCGGCGATCACGTCGATACTGTCACAGGTCGGCCCCGCCAGCACCGACGGCAGCATCTCCCCACCGTCCTTCAGCGGCTCCACCGGATAGCGCGCGTGATCATACAGCTGACCGCTGTAGGAACCGTACAGGCCGTCATCGAGGTAGTACCACCAGTGGCCCTCGCGGCGCGCCCGTCCCATGACGGAGGCGACCCCGATGACCGCCGGCCCGACGATGAACCGGCCGGGCTCGGCGATCACCCGCACCCGCTTCGGCAGCCGCGCGAGCGCCTCGCGCAGCGGCTCGCAGAACCGGCCGATGTCCTGCACCGGCTGTGTGTAGTCGATCGGGAATCCACCCCCGATGTCCAGCGTATCGAGAACCCCCAGCTTCGCGCGCCGGCCCGCGCCGATGAGCCGCGCGCAGGCCTCGATGGCCTCGACGTGCTTCGCCGAGTCCGCAGCCTGCGATCCGACGTGAAACGACAGGCCCCGCACGGTGACCCCGAGCTCGGCGGCGAGCTGCGCGAGCGACAGCGCATCCTCTGGGTCGCAGCCGAACTTGCGCGACAGGTCGCACACCGCGCCGGGGCTGCGGAACGAAACCCTGATCAGCAGTTCCGCATCGCCGGCGAGCCGCTCGAACTTGCGCACTTCATCGGCATTGTCCACCACGAAGGTCCGCACGCCGAAGTCCAGCGCGTTGCGGATATCCTGGGGGCGCTTGATCGGGTGGGTATGGATGCAGCGAGCGGGGTCGACGCCGAGGCGCCGTACGAGCTGTACTTCGCCGGTCGTCGCCAGATCGAGAAAGCCGCCTTCCTCCACCACCGTCCGGACCAGCGCGGCGTGCGGCATCGGCTTGAGCGCGTAGTGCAACACGACGCGCGGCAGCGCCGCCTGCAGCTTGCGGAACTGCACCCGCACCCGCTCGCAGTCGAGAATGAGCAGTGGCGAGCCGAACTCGCGCACCAGCCGCCGGATTTCCACCGGCTGGAAGGGATCGACGAACCGGCTGCGACGCACGCTCACGTGGCTTGCGCCTCGAGCGCGCCGTCCCCGGGTCCGGCGTCCGCCGCGGCCCGGCGCAGCCGGTCGCGGATGGCCGCCCAGTCCTCGCCTTCCGGCACGTCCTGCACGAGGATCCGGCGGCAACCGGCCTTGTCCAGGGTGCGCAGGCAGTTGTACAGGTCGTGCCCATACTGTTGGGCGTGCCTGCCGGCGTTCACCCAGGTGACCGATGGATGCGTCGCGAGTGGCCGGCGCCACGCGAGCACCGCCACGCGACGGCCTCCGGCCGACCATGCCGTTGCCTGCGC
>JAJYTX010000430.1 GCA_021792815.1 Pseudomonadota bacterium | reverse complement strand
GGTGCTGCTCGGGATACTCGGCGGCGTCGAGTCGTTCGGGCTGCTCGGGATTTTCCTCGGGCCTGCGCTGATGGCGGCGCTTCTGGCGATCTGGCGCGACTCGGTCGCAACGGGCTGATCGAGCCCATCGGAGAGCGCGGTCTTGAGCGCGGCGGTAGCCGCAGACGATCATCCGGGATGCCCCGGAGGGGTCAGCGCGATGGCCGAAGCTCGGTCCCGAGCGCCCGGTGCGGCTGTCTCATGCGGCTTTTTTTCTGCGCGAGATCAGGCGCACGGCGAGCAGCAACACGCCGATATTGAGGATCCACCAGGCCCAGCCGCTGTGTTTCTGCAGGGTCTCGAGCGTCGTGGGAGCATTCGGCAACGTGACGGTGCCGGAGAGCAGCTCGCGGATGCCATCGTGCGCCACGATGACCTCGATCGACTGTCTGCCGCCGCGCAGCCCGCCGGTCGCAACGACATAGGCACCGTGCTGCGTCGAAACCTGTACGGCGTGACCATCGAGCCTGACGGACAGATTGCCCGCTCCACTGACCGGGAGGTGATTCCGTGTGCGGCTGACCCACAGCATCAGCCTGCCCGGAAGCGCCCGGGCGTCGAGCACCAGTTGCGCGGAGCTTGCCACCTGCACCGCCTGCGACGCGGCAGCGCCGATGGCCGGGATCGGGATCAGGGCCGCGCAGACGGTCATCGCCATCAGCACCGAGGCCAACGCCTCGAGCGGTCGGCAGGCTGCGGTCCTCAAGGCCGCGTATCCAGCCGCAGGAATCCCTCCAGCGCGACCAGTCCGGTGAGAAAGCCCTGGTACTGCTCGGGGTCGAGACAGGCGAGCAGGGAGCGTTCGCGCTCGAGTGCAAGCGGCACCAGCTCGCCGTACAAGCGTTGACCGGCCTTGGTGAGGCGCACCTGCCGCTCCCGCCGGTCCGGTCCGGCGGCGGCGCGCTCGATGAGATTCCGGGCTTCGAGCTCGGCAATCGCGCGGCTCACACGGGTCTTATGCATGCGCGTGCGTGCGGCGATCGACTGGGCGGTGCAGGCATCCCCGCCCACGATCGCCATGACACGCCATTGAGGCATGTCGAGTCCGAAGCGCTCGCGGCAGATCCCCGCCAGGTACTGGCTAACACTGCCCGCCAGGCGGTTCAGCCGGAAGGGGACAAAGGCGCTCAGCTCGAGCGATTGCTCGGTCGCAGATCGGCCATTCACCGGGGGCTCCTTGGAAGTCGCGCGCGCAACCATTCGGGCGCATCATAATGCAAAGCATAGCGGGAGTCCCTGTTGCACGGGTACATCGCGGATCGGTGCCGCCCCGTTGCGGTGCCTCGGGTGCCGCCGGGTCGCGCCTGCCTGTCGGACCGGCGCGCGGCTGTTGCCCGGGCAACAGCGGGCGCATTAGAATCACGACCGATTCCACTGTGCCCTGCCACACCGATTGTCCGAGTCCGGGGCACCCGGGACGACGCCCGTTCTTCCGGGCCGCGAACCTCATGGCTCACCAGCCCATCAGCAGAGGAGCACCCCCGAACGAGGACAAGCGGGCCGCCATGTTGACGTTTCACCCTCTCGAACTGCAGCAGCGCACACGGATTGCCGAGGACGCGGTATGCCTGGAGTTGCGGCCGCCTCCCGGGCTCGAGGCCGCCTATGGTTTCCAGGCCGGCCAGTATCTCGTCGTGCGCGCCACGATCGCCGGGCGCGAGGTGCGGCGCACGTACTCGATCGCCAGCGCGGTGGGCGGAGCGCTGCGCATCGGCGTGCGGGTGCAGGGCGAGATGTCGCGCTATCTCGCCGAAGGACTGCCGGTCGGCGGGCGGCTCGAGGCGCTCGAGCCCGCCGGGGGATTCGGGTACACGCTCGATGCCGCTTCGTCGAAATCCTATGCCGCGTTTGCCGCCGGTAGCGGCATCACGCCGATTGTCTCGATCGTCGGTACGCTGCTCGGCGTCGAGCCAAAGAGCCGCGTGCTGCTGATCTACGCGAACCGTTCGATGGCGCGCACGATGTTCCTCGACGAACTGCTGGCGTTGCAAGCCCGGTATCCGTCACGTCTCACGCTGCATCTGCTCACCAGTCGTGAGCGGCAGGACAGCGAACGGCTGAGCGGCCGGCTCGATGCGGCGAAGCTGCGAACGCTTGCGCACAGCGAATTCGATCCGCGCGCGATCGACGCATTTTTTCTCTGTGGACCGGGCGAGGCGGCCGGGCAGTGGAGCGCGACGCTGCGTGACCTGGGCGCTGCGGGCAGGATTCATGCCGAGCACTTCACGATCGAGCGCCTCGACGCCGCGACGGCCGTGCCGCCCGGGTTAACCGCCGTCATCCTGACGAGGGATGGGCAGCGGCACACCTTTCAGATGCCCCGGGACGTGACGATTCTCACTGTGACCAAGGCCCTGGGCCTGGGAGTGCCGTACTCCTGCCGGGGCGGAGTCTGCGCGGTATGCCGCGTCAGGGTCATCGAGGGGACGGTGGCGACGAAGCGTAACAAGGCGCTCGAGCCCGGGGAAGTGCAGGCGGGCTATGTGCTCGCCTGCGAGGCGAAGCCGGCCAGCGAGCGCCTGGAGATCACCCGCGAGGAGGCCTAGGGTGAACCGCACGGAGGACGCTGTGCCCGCGTGCCGTGCAGACCGCCTGGTGTCTTTGATCTTGATCCGGTCTATGTCGGGCGCGCCCGCGGCAGGGTGATTTCGCGACACCATGCGGCTATCATGCTCGGCACTCAAACCGAGTACGAGGGGATCCCCAATGCAGGTTTATCCGCTGATCGTCGACGGCGAGTCCATCACCACGGGCAGGATGCTCGAGGTCCGTAACCCTGCGGATGAGTCGTTGGTCGGCGCCTGCCCGACGGCCGATGCCGCACTGCTTGACCGCGCGGTCGCGGCGGCGCGGCGCGCGCTGCCCGCCTGGTCGGGACTGCCCGATGACGCGCGCGTCGCGAAGCTCAACGAAATTGCCGGGTTGATCGAGAAACACCACGCCGAGCTGGCCACGCTGGTCACGCGCGAGCAGGGCAAGACCCAGAGCGGTCCCGGCGCAAACCTCGAGGTCGGCGGTGCCGCCGCCTGGACGCGGGCGACCGCCGGCCTGTCGCTGAAGGCCGAGACCATCCAGGACGATGCCAAGGGAAAGATCACGATCGAGCGCCGGCCGGTTGGCGTGGTCGGCTCGATTACACCGTGGAACTGGCCGCTGATGATCGCCACCTGGCACGTGATGCCCGCGCTGCGCGCCGGCTGTACGGTGGTGACCAAACCCGCCTCGTGCACGCCGCTCGCCACTTTGCGGATGTACGAGCTGATGAACAGCGTCCTGCCGCCTGGAGTCGTCAACATCCTGGCCGGCAGCGGCGAGTTGGGCGACCGGATGGCCAAGCATGCCGGCATCAACAAGATCGTTTTCACCGGCTCGACCGGCACCGGCAAGAAGGTCATGTCCGGCGCGGTCG
>JAJYTX010000429.1 GCA_021792815.1 Pseudomonadota bacterium | reverse complement strand
AACCAATTCCTTGAAGAATCTGACAAGCTTGCCTGTTGATCACATCAAGATCGATGGTAGCTTCGTCACCGACATTCTCGGCAACCCACAGTCAGCCGCGATGGTTCGGGCAATCGTGAGCCTCACCGGGGTACCCGCGTTTTTGCTGTCATTTTTCCCGCTAGGATTTGGCGTGTTTTCAGGGGGTTGAGCCGATTTTCGTAAGCTGATCAGCGGCTTGCTGTTCGCGTTCGGACCTGGGCTATGGTGCTCTGCACGGGGGGCATCCCATGCAGCACTGGCACTCGGCGTTCTTGGGGCGGCGGCGACTGCCGCGTGAGATTTCGGCCTTTGAGCTCGAGGCGTTCTTCACGTTCACGGGTGAGGAGCGCAGAGCGATCGAACAGCGCCGAACGGCGACTCTCAAGCTCGGCCTCGCGCTGCAGCTGGGCTTCCTGCGGATGAGTGGCCGGCCGCTGGCGGCAGTCGGTGCTGTGCCGCCCGCGCTGTGGCGGCATCTGGGCGCGCAGTTCGCCGTGACGGCGCCCGACTTGGCGTCGCTGCGCGTGATGTACCGGCGGCTCTCGACGCTCTACGAGCATCAGGAGCTGGCGTGCGAGGTGCTTGGGTTTCGCGATGTCACGGAGGCGCAGCGTCGTGCGCTGGTCCGCGTGTTGCGCGGCGAACTCGCGTGTACCGCCGATCGCGCTCGGCTGCTCGCATTTGCGCACCACTGGTTGTATCAGCGCCGGCTGCTTGCGCCGCGCGAGCGCGAGTTGCGGCGGATGGTAGTGTTCGCCGTCAAGGGCCACGAGCACGCGCTCGCCGCGCAGATCCGACGCGAGCTCGAGCCGCCCCTGCTCGCGCAGTGGGTCGCGACGCTGACCTGTCCGCACGATGCGGGCGTGACGACGCAAACGTGGCTGTGGGCCGCGCCAGCCAAGCATTCGACGCGACAGATCGAGGGGGTACTGGCGCGGCTTGAGCTGCTGTATCGGCTGGGCGTTGATCGGCATCTCATCGACGTTCCCGAGGCGATGCTGCGCCGGTACGCACGGCGCCTGGCATCGCGACGGCCGTTCGCCGGAGCGCGCATCGTCGAGCCTGCACGCACACTCGAGGTCGCCTGCTTCCTGCGCTACTGCCTGCTGATCACGACCGATCAGCTACTGCTGATGGTCCGCCGTCGTGTCGCCGAGCTGTGGCGGATCGCAGGCACCGGGATCGAGACACAGGCGAACGACTGGGCGAGGCTGTACCAGGACCTCATGCGGGAGGTCGCACGCGTTGCGACGACGCCGGATGTCGAGGTCAGTGCGCTGCAGGCCGAGCTGCGCCGGATTGTCGCTGAGCAGCGCGCACATCGGCCCAAGAGCCGCGCCGAGCGGATTCGCGATCGCCTGATCGAAGGGGTCCGTCCGGTCCGCATGCTCCTCAGAGCACTGGTGACGCTGCCGTGGTCCAGCGTGGAGGGGCACCCGGTGCTCGCTGCGCTCGCGACGCTGAGAGTCTCCTACGAAGCTGACGATAGGACACTACCGCGGGCGGTGTCGGTGTCCCTCGGCCGGGTCTGGCGTGCCGTCATCGACGGGGAAGATCGCGAGCGGGCGTTCGCGGCGCTCGAAGTTGCGACCTTGCTTGCTCTGCGCCGCGCCCTGCGTAACGGCACCGTCTGGATCGAGCACAGCCTGACGTTCAGGAGCCGCGAGCGGCTGTTCATCCCTGCGATGCAGTGGGAGGAACGCCGACGGGCGCACTACCGGCGGCTCTCTCTGCCGACTCGGTGCGAGGCGTTCCTCGAACCCTTGCTCGAGCGCGCCACCGCCGGTGTACAGGTGGTCGCAGAAGCCGCGGCCGACAATCGCCTGACCATCGACACGGCGCTGCACCTGACGCCGCTCGCCGCCGAGCCGGAGGACCCGCAGGTCGATCGGCTGCGGGTCGTCCTCGACCGGCGCATTGGGGAGGCACAGCTGCCGCAGATCATGCTCGCCGTCGATGCCGAGGTCCGCTACAGCTGGCTGATGCTCGGCCGCGAGCCGCGCTCGGCCACAGAGCTCGTCATGGTCTATGCCGGCATCCTCGCACACGGCACGGCGCTTTCGGCCGCAGAGACCGCGCGTATGATCCCGCAGCTCTCCGCCGGTACAATCCGCCAGGCGATGCGCTTCGCAGCCGATGGGCGGCGGTTGGCCGAGGCCTCCCGTGCAGTGCTCGAGTATATGCACCGCCACCCGATCGCGGTGGCCTGGGGCCGCTCCGACCTCGCCTCGTCCGACATGATGAGTCTGGAGACGAGCCGGCGGGTGTGGCAGGCCCGTATCGATCCACGCCGCCAGCAACCTGCGGTCGGGATCTACACGCACGTGCGCGATCGTTGGGGAATCTCCTACGTGCAGCCGATCGTGCTCAACGAACGTCAGGCGGGCGCTGCGATCGAGGGGGTGGTGCGCGACGAGGCGCTCGAGACGACTCAGCTCGCGACCGACACGCACGGCCACACCGATGTCGCGATGGCACTCGCCCGCCTGCTTGGCTTCGACCTCTGCCCCAGGCTCAAGGCGCTCTCGGACCGGCACCTGTTCCTGCCGAAGGGCGCCGAGGTGCCGCAGGCCGTGCGCGCGATCGTGCGCACGCGGATCGATCCGACGAAGATCAGTTCCCAGTGGGATCGCATCGTGCACTTGGCTGCCTCGGTGCACAGCGGCCAAGCCAGCGCGGTCGAGGCGCTCGCGCGCTACGGCTCCGCCGCACGTGGCGATCCGCTCTACGAGGCCCTGGTGCAGCTCGGTCAGTTGCTGCGCACGGTGTTCCTCGCTGACTACTTCGTCAACGACACGTTCCGACGCGAGTTGCTGCGGGTCTTGAACCGCGGCGAGTCGGTCAACGCCCTCAAGCGCGCGATCTACACCGGGCGGGTCGCCACTTTCCAGGCGAAGCGCCCTGAAGAGCTCGCTGCCGTCGGCGAGGCGCTCGGGCTGCTCGCCAATCTCGTGATGGCCTGGAACACCGCGCAGATGCAGGCGGCATCCGACCGGCTCAATGCCCGCAAGTCCACCGCGGTACCGCCGGAGCTGATCGGGCGGATCGCGCCGACCCGGACGGAGGGAATCAATCTCCGGGGTGTGTTCCGCTTCCCGGTCGAGACCTACGCCGAGCGGCTGCTGCCGAGCGCCCCTCACAAAGCGATTGCTGCAGAGGTGTGATCAGGGCCGAAAACCTCGGCAAAGAGGTCGTCTCGACAGCAAACAGAAACGATCGTTCGATCAGGCACTTACGGCACCGACCTCGCTGGCGCGGCCGAAGAATAGGGCTGCGCAACCGGGAAAAATGACAGCAAAAACGCGGGTACCCCTCACCCGGGATCTTCGTATTGGGACCGTGGCGGAGTACGCGGAAAACGCCAAGATCGTCGAGCGATTGCGCGAGCTTGGCGTGCAATACGCGCAAGGGTACGGAGTGGAAAAGCCGCGTGCATTC
>JAJYTX010000428.1 GCA_021792815.1 Pseudomonadota bacterium | reverse complement strand
GCTACATGGGCCGTTCGCCCTTCGATGAGCCTTCGGTGCTCGCGACGGCGCTCAACGACCTGTTCGTGCCCATCCTGCGGCGCATCTTCCCGGAGATCGTCGATTTTCACCTGCCCGAGGAGGCCTGCTCCTACCGCGTCGCGGTCGTGAGCATCCGCAAACAGTATCCGGGTCACGCCCGCCGGGTCATGATGGGCATCTGGTCGTACATGCGGCAGTTCACCTATACGAAGTTCGTGATCGTGACCGACGAGGACATCGACGTGCGCAACTGGCAGGAAGTGATCTGGGCGGTGGCGACCCGAGTCGACCCGGCACGCGACTCGATGCTGATCGAAAACACCCCGATAGACTATCTGGATTTTGCCAGCCCCGTCGCGGGACTGGGCTCGAAGCTCGGGCTGGATGCGACTCACAAGTGGCCCGGCGAGACCACGCGCGAATGGGGCCGGCCCATCGCGCTCGATGCGCAGGTGGAGCGGCGCGTGGATGCCCTGTGGTCGGAGTGCTTCGGCCGTGCCTGAGCCGCGCAGCGCGAACACCGCGATCGAGCTGGTGTGTCCAGCCGGGAGCCTGCCGGCGTTGCGCGCCGCGGTCGACAACGGCGCCGACGCGGTATACATCGGTTTCCGCGGCGCTATGAACGCCCGCAATTTCCCCGGTCTGAACTTCAGCACCGAGGACGCGCGCACCGGCATCGAGTACGCACACGGGCGCGGCGTGCGGGTATTCGTCGCGCTCAATGTCTATCCGCGGCCGCAACTGTGGGCGGACGCGACCCGGGCGGTGGATACGGCGGCCGCGCTCGGCGCCGACGCGGTGATTCTCGCCGATGCAGGTCTGCTGCAGTACGCCGCCGAGCGCCATCCGCAGCTCAACCGCCACCTGTCGGTGCAGGCGTCGGCGACCAACTGGCGGGCGCTCGAGTTCTACGAGCGGCAGTTCGGCGTGCGCCGCGCGGTCCTGCCCCGGGTGCTGTCGCTCGCGCAGGTCCGCCAGGTGATCGAGCGCACGTCCGTGGAGATCGAGGTGTTCGGCTTCGGGAGCCTGTGCATCATGGTCGAGGGACGCTGCGCCCTGTCCTCGCACGTGACCGGCGAATCGCCCAACACGCACGGTGTCTGCTCGCCCGCGCATGCCGTGCGTTGGGAGGAGAGCAGCGGCGGGCGGCGCGCGCGTCTGAACGATGTGCTCATCGACGAATTCGCCCCGGGGGAGGCGGCCGGCTATCCCACCCTGTGCAAGGGGCGGTTCGAGGCGCTCGGGACCGTGATGCACGCCCTGGAGGAGCCCACCAGCCTCAATGTGCTCGACATCCTGCCGCAGCTCGCCGGCGCGGGCATCCGCGCGATCAAGGTCGAGGGTCGCCAGCGAAGTCCCGCCTATGTGGCGCAGGTCACGCGGGCGCTGCGCGCGGCCCTCGATGCGTGCCTGCGCGATCCGCAGCACTACCGCCCGCCGATGCCGCAGTGCGCGCCGCTCGAGCGGCTGACCGAAGGGCACACCCACACCCTGGGCGCGTACTCCAGGCCCTGGCAGTGACGGGCGGCGCGATGAGACTTTCGGTCGGCCCGCTGCTGTACTTCTGGGATCGAGCCGCGGTGTTCGCGTTCTACCGCGAGCTCGCCGGGCTGCCGGTGGACATCGTCTACCTCGGCGAGGTCGTGTGCTCGAAGCGCCGGGAGTTGCGGCGCGCGGACTGGATCGCCATTGCCCGGGATCTGGCGCAGGCGGGCAAGCAGGTCGTGGTCTGCACCCTGGCGCTGCTCGAGGCGGAATCCGAGCTGGCGTCGCTGTCGCGCACGGTGGCCATGGTCGATCTGATCGAAGCCAACGACATGGCGGCCGTGCAACTGCTGCGCGACCGCCCGTTCATCGCCGGTCCGCACCTGAACGTCTACAACACCGCGACCCTGTCGCTGCTCGCGTCTCTCGGCGCACGGCGCTGGGTGGCGCCCGTCGAGCTCGACATCGAGACGCTCTCGGGGCTGCTCGCGCAACGGCCGCCTGGCCTCGAGGCCGAAGTGTTTGGCTACGGCAGGATGCCGCTCGCGTTCTCGGCGCGGTGCTTCAGCGCGCGCGTGCGCCAGCGCCACAAGGACGACTGTGGCTTCGTCTGTGCGCAGGACGTGGATGGTCTGACCGTCCGAACCCGCGAGGGCGAGCCGCTGTTCGCGATCAATGGCATCCAGACGCAGTCCGCGCAGGTGCGCAACCTGATCGGGGAGGTGGCTCGGCTGAGAGGCGCAGGGGTGGACGTGTTGCGGCTGTCGCCGCATTCAGGCGCGTCGGCGCCGTTTCAGGATGTGATCCGCGCGTTCCGCTCGGCGCTCGACACGGGCAAGCCCGGGGCGGCGTGTCCGCCGACCGCATTGGCCGGCGGCTACAGCGAGAGCTATGTGCACAGCCGCGAGGGCGCCCGAGTCCTCTGACGAGCGCGATCGAGCGCGGGGAGCCGCCGCACCGTCCGGAGGATGCGATCCCCTCAATGCGGCGGGCGGACGAAGTGCCGCAGCGGGCTGTGACTCACCAGGCCGATGAGCGCCTCGGCCGGCAGGGGCGGCAGCACCGCCCGCAGGTGACGGGTCCAGTCCCACTCGAGCGCATCGAGCGCGTTCTTGATGGCCAGGCCCGTCTCCGTCTCGCCCTCGATGGCGAGCCGCCGCTCGAAGAACAGGGTGTCTGGGTCCTCGGCGCGGGTGGCCAGCCGCCAGAAATCGCGCCATTGGCCGCGAAGGGTCACATGCGGCGCAGCCTGCGAGGGGGCGGCGCGCAGCCCGCCCGAGGTCACGAGCAGATTCAGACGCAGCGGCAGATCGGTGAGCTGGATGCGCACCCGCTTGCCTTCCAGGGTCGAGAGCGAATCGTCGAGGCTCTGGCCCCGGGCCCAGTGCGTGAACAGCGGGGCGAACAGCCGGCTCGGCAGCGCCTCCGGGGACGGCGGCCGCGGCAGCCGCGATGCGAACTCGAACAACGGGTTCATGGTAGCGATCCTAGGGGAGTCGGGGCACACGATATTTGATCCGTGTCAAGTGTCGTAATTCCGGATGCGGCACCGGGCCCGGACGCGCTAAGGTATCTTCTATCATGCGCGACGGGCAGCAGCAGGTGAACGGTTCTCAGGCGGCCGGTGGGGCAGGCGTGGCCGTACGCGTGTCCTGTCGCGGCTGCGCCCTCAATACCCTGTGCCTGCCGGCGCACCTCTCTCCCCAGGAGGCGCATATTTTCGATGACGCGGTGGAGCGCGGCCGGCAACTCGTGGCGGGCTCCAGCCTGGTGCGGGCGGGCGCGGGCATGGACGCGCTGTACGTCGTGCGCAGCGGCTCGGCTAAGCGATACAGCGTCACACTGGATGGGACGGAGCGCGTGCACGGCTTCGTGCTGCCCGGCGAGACGGTGGGACTGGAAGGATTCGCAAGCGGACGGTACGCGTGCGAGGTGACGACGCTCGAGCCCTTGAGCT
>JAJYTX010000427.1 GCA_021792815.1 Pseudomonadota bacterium | reverse complement strand
GGGCGGGCTCGCGGCTCTCCAGGTTCGCCACCGCGATGAAGCACGGCAGCAGCGCGCCGCCGGGTGCCTGCACCGGAAAGTAGCGCTGATGATCCTCCAGGGTGGAAATCAGCACTTCGCGCGGCAGTTGCAGGAAACGCGGCTCGAAGCGCCCGGCGAGCGGCACGGGCCACTCGACCAGCGCGGTGACCTCCTCGAGCAGCGCTTCGCGGATCAGGGCTGTCCCGCCGAGCCCGCCGGCCAAGGCCGACACCCTTTCGCGTATCTGCTCGCGGCGGGTCGCGAAGTCAGGTATCACATGGCCACGCCGGCTCAGGGCGCGTTCGTATCCCGCGGCACTGGAGAGGCGCAGGGGCCTGGGCGCATGGAATCGGTGACCGCGGCTCAGGTTGCCCGCCGGAACGCCGAGCAACACTGCGGGTACGACGTCCTTGCCGTACAGCATGACGACCCAGTGCACGGGCCGTACGAACTCGGCCTCACCGCATCCCCAGCGCATGCGCCGGGGAATCGGCAGCGCATCCAGCGCCTCCTGCACGACAGGCGGCAACAGCTCCACGGCCGCGGCGCCCGGCTTGATGCCCGTGAAGTACAGAAATTCGCCCTTGGCCTCCCCGCGCCGCTCGAGCGTCTCGAGCGCGACACCGCAGCTGGCAGCGAAGGCCTGGGCAGCCCGCGTCGGTTGGCCGGCTGAGTCAAATGCCGCATGGACCGGCGGGCCGCGCCGCTCGATGTTCTGGTCCGGCTGGCGGCCCGAGAGGCGCCTGACGAGCACCGCGAGCCTGCGGGGAGAGGCGAACGAGCCCACGTCCCCGTGCGCAAGCCCGTGCTTCGCCAGCCCGGCCGTCAGGCCCGAGGCGAACGCCCGCTCGAGCATGCGCAGCGCCTTCGGCGGCAGCTCCTCGGTGCCGATCTCCACCAGGAAGTCGCGCCGCTCGACGGTCATGCGTCCACCTTCACCGCGTCCGCGCCGCACACGTCCCGAGTGCTCATGCCTGTCCCGGCGTCTCCTTCGGGCGAGCCGCTGCGCAGCATCGGAAAGCCCAGGGCCTGGCGACTGTCGTAGTACGCGCGCGCTACACCGCCCGCCAGGGTACGCATGCGCAGAATGTAGCGCTGGCGCTCGGTCACCGAGATCGCCCGCCGCGCATCGAGCAGATTGAACGTGTGCGACGCCTTCAGCACCTGCTCGTAGGCCGGCAACGGCAGGCCGCTTCCGAGCAACGCCTGGCAGGCGCGCTCGTGGTCCTCGAAATGGCGCAGCAGCGTCGGGACGTCCGCTTCCTCGAAGTTGTACCGGGACTGCTCCACCTCGTTCTGGTGAAAGACGTCGCCATAAGTCACTCTGCCGAGCGGCCCGTCCGTCCACAGGATCTCGTACAGACTTTCTACCCCCTGCAGGTACATGGCGAGCCGCTCCAGGCCATAGGTGATCTCGCCGGTGACCGGCCGGCAGTCGAGGCCGCCGACCTGCTGGAAATACGTGAACTGGGTGATTTCCATGCCGTTGAGCCAGACCTCCCAACCGAGACCCCAGGCGCCGAGCGTTGGTGATTCCCAGTTGTCCTCGACGAAGCGCACGTCATGCACCAGCGGATCGAGGCCGAGGGCACGCAGGCTCCCGAGGTACTGCTCGAGAATGTCCGGCGGCGAGGGCTTGATGATGACCTGGAACTGGTAGTAATGCTGCAGGCGGAACGGATTGTCGCCGTAACGGCCGTCCCCGGGCCGGCGCGAGGGCTGGGCGTAGGCGGCGCTCCAGGGCTCAGGCCCGATGGAGCGCAGGAACGTCGCGGTGTGAAACGTCCCGGCACCGACTTCCATGTCGTAGGGCTGCAGCACGATGCAGCCTCGATCGGACCAGTACCGCTGCAGGGCAAAAATGAGCTCCTGAAAGGTCCGGGGCGGGCTGGCTGGCTTCATCTCATGTGCTAAAGAGACAAAATGGCTCGCGAGTATAGCGAAGCGCTGCCCATGCCGGGCATCCTGCCCAGGGGTTCCGTTCAGGACGGCAGATTGCACTATAAGAGTGCGTGCTCATTTCAAAATGCACTATAATGGTGCAATATTGTGGCTATTAATTCGTAATGATATGATTTTAATAAAGTTATTGCCTGGCACGCGGGGTGCACTATTATGGTGCTCCGCCAATCAAGCTTGAGAGCGGTAACGAGCAACCGGTCGCCTGCCCGAGGACCGATGCAGCGGTCGCTCGGATTCCGATGCGGCGGGCACCACCCTTTCTTCTCCGGAGGCGATATGACACCGACCGATGTAATCAATCTGATCAAGGAAAAGGAAGTCAAGTTCGCGGATCTGCGGTTCACGGATACGCGCGGCAAGGAACAGCACGTGACCATCCCGGCGCGGCTGGTCGATGAGGACCTGTTCCGCGACGGCAAGATGTTCGACGGCTCGTCCATCGCCGGCTGGAAGGGCATCAACGAGTCGGACATGATCCTGATGCCGGAGGCGGGTACGGCGGTGCTCGATCCGTTCTTCGACGAAACCACGATCGACATCCGCTGCGATGTCATCGAGCCGGCCACCATGCAGGGCTACGAGCGCGATCCGCGCTCGCTCGCCAAGCGCGCCGAGGCGTACCTGAGGTCCACCGGTATCGCCGACAACGCGACCTTCGGTCCCGAGAACGAGTTCTTCATCTTCGACAGCGTGCGTTACGGCAACGAAATGCGCGGCAGCTTCTATGCCATCGACTCCGTGCAGGGCGCGTGGAGCTCCGGCACGGAATTCTCCGAGGGCAACACCGGGCATCGTCCCGGCATCAAGGGCGGTTACTTCCCGGTGCCGCCGGTCGACGCCTATCAGGACATCCGCTCGGCGATGTGCCTCGCGTGCGAAGAGCTCGGGCTGAAAGTCGAAGTGCATCACCACGAGGTGGCGACCGGAGGTCAGGGCGAGATCGGCGTCGGCGCCGGCTCTCTGGTGCAGAAGGCCGACCAGGTTCAGATCCTCAAATACGCCGTGCTCAACATCGCGCAACGCTACGGCAAGACGGCCACCTTCATGCCGAAACCCCTGGTCGGCGACAACGGCAGCGGCATGCACGTGCACCAGTCGCTGCAGAAGGACGGCAAGGCGCTGTTCGCCGGCGACAAGTACGGCGGGCTTTCCGAGCTGGCGCTGTACTACATTGGCGGCATCATCAAGCACGCCAAGGCCCTGAACGCCTTCACCAACGCCGGCACCAACAGCTACAAGCGGCTGGTTCCGGGCTTCGAGGCGCCGGTCATGCTCGCCTACTCGGCGCGCAACCGTTCGGCTTCCATCCGCATCCCCTGGGTATCGAACCCGAAGGCGCGTCGCATCGAGGTGCGTTTCCCCGACTCGCTCGCCAATCCCTACTTCGCCTTCACCGCGATGATGCTCGCCGGCCTCGACGGCATCCAGAACAAGATCCATCCCGGCGAGCCCGCCGACAAGGATCTCTACGACCTCGAGCC
>JAJYTX010000426.1 GCA_021792815.1 Pseudomonadota bacterium | reverse complement strand
GCGGGCGTGATGATGTCGATGCGTGTCCCGGTGGCCTTGGCGGAGGCCGGATTCTGCACGCCGAGTATCGGGTAGTTGCTCGCCAGGCGGGTTTTGCGCTCGATGATCTTCAGATCGCCGAGGTCGATGAGCAGCTTGCGCAGCTTGCCCGAGTCGGCCGGATAGCCGCGCTCGCGCACGATCCAGCGCTTCGCGCCGCGCTCGATGCGGGTGAGCGTGCCGCCGGCGGCGCTGAGGCGCACCTCGGTCACCGAATTGAGCGCCGTCCGCAGGCCCGGCAGCACGGGCCGCCCGGCAGCCGAGGCGGCCGGCTGGCCGCGGTGCACGACCCAGGCCGCGAGCCCGAGCACCACGACGCTCGCGATGAGCAGGAATCCGAGATGACGTTGGGTCATGACTGCGCTCTCCCGGTCTCCCGTGGCGTTCTGGAGCTGGCATGCCGCCGCCGGCGCCAGCTGGCGGTGAGCAGCGCCGCCAGGGCGAACAGGCCCGGCATGACGATGATGTTGATGGCCTTCAGTTCGGTGCCGAGCCGGTTGATGCTGCGCAGCAGTCCGGCCTGCACGGCGCGCAGGCGCTTGCGGATGGCGAGCCGCTCGGCCTCGAAGTGCTGGATCTGCAGCTGCTGCGCTGGCGTCAGGATGAGGGTCGATTTGTCGTTGCGCTTCGATTGCAGCAGTGTCAGCTGCTGCTCGGTATGGCGCAGCTGTTGCTGCAGTTGCAGCTGTTCGGCGCGGTAGCGCGCCTCGGCCACGCGCCGCAGGGCCTGCACCCGCGTGAACGGCCGGGTGAAGCCCGCCTTGGCGCGGATGCTGATCAGGTCATTGCTGCCGGCCAGGTTGTCGAGCGCATTGAGCACCAGGTTGCCGTTGCTCGCCCAGGCCTGCGCGATGTCCTGGCCGAACAGGCTCATCTGCCGGACCCACAGGTAGTTGGCGAGCATGTCGGCGTCGGCGAACACCACCAGGTGCAGCGGTTTCGCCGATGCCTTCAGTTCGGTCTGGCCGGCCGGGAGAGTCACGCCCGCGGGGGGGCCGTCGGGGAAGGCCGTTCTGACACTGCCCGTGACACGGGCGGCCAGGGTGTAACGCTTGCCCGTGGGCTTGAAACCCTCGAGCAGGCTCGCCGGCTGCAGCGTTGGCCCGAACCGCTGGGCGGGCAGGGGCTCGGCGTCGGCGCTCGACCACATGAGCGGCTCGAAGGTCGTCTTCGCGCCCTTGATGGGGCTGAGATAGCCCGCGGTGGCGAGATTCACGTTGGACAGGCCGGCGGTGATGACATCGTGCTGCGACAGGTTGCCTCGCCCGAGACCGATGAAGGCGGGATCCTCGCTCGGCGTGCCGTCGGGCCCGGAGACGGTGAGGGCGCGGCTGCGATCGGCGATGACCTGGTTCGGATCGAAGCGCACGCCCCAGGCGGCGAGCAGTCCGGACAGGGCGGTGCCGGTGCCCGCCGCGGTCCCTGCGGCGCTCTGGGTCAGCGGGTCGACGAACGCGAGGATATGGCCGCCACGGAGCGCGTACTGGTCGATGGCGAAGCGGGTGGCGGGGGCAAGGTGGTGCGGATCGACCAGCACCAGCACCCGCGCGTCGCTCGGGATGGTGCTGGCGCCGGGCTGCAGGGTGCGCAGGTGATACAGCTGCGCGGCCTGTTGATAGACGAGCCAGGGCGAGCGCATCTGCCCGGTCTGCGGATTGTAGCCGCCGGACATCGGCAGGCTGGAATACCACTCGACGAGCGGCTTTTTCGGATGCGCCAGCTCATAGATGAGCCGGGCGATATCGTATTCGAGGAAGCGCTGCTTGGCCGGATCGAAGAACGGGATCACCTGCCGGCCATCGGTCGAGTTGGTGCCGGCGAGACCGAAATAAAACTTGCTGCCGGCGGCATCGAGCGGCGTGGCGGTGACGCCGAGCTCGGCGGCCCGATCCTCGGCTACCGAGTACGGCTGCGGATCGATGATGTGCAGGCGGATCTTGCCGTGGGCGCTCTGGGCGATCTCCTCGAGGAAGTCCTCGACGTGATCGGCGTAGGCGCGCAGCTGCGGCAGGTCCTGCGCCGCCCGGCTCGAGTAGAAGAAGTCGAGATCGATCGGCTCGCGGATACCGGCGAGAATCCGCCGGGTGCCGCGCGAGATCGTGTACAGGTGGTTCTGGGTCAGGTCGAGCTGCCAGCCGCGCAGCGCGTAGTTGCAAATGACGGTGAGGCCCACCAGGATCACACCGAGAGCCGCCACCGCCGTCCAGCCGAGGCTCGATCGGCCCAGAGTCGTGCGTTTCGTCATGATGTCTCACTCCGCCTTGCGCAGGTCGAGCGCGACCGCGGTGGTGAACAGGAAAAAGCCGATCAGCATCGCGAAGTACAGCACGTCGCGCGCCTCGAGCACCCCGCGGGTGATCGACTGGAAGTGCGTCAGGAAGGACAGGGAGGCGATCGCCTCGACGAGCGCGTGCGGCGCCCATCCCTGGAAGGCATCGAGCACCAGCGGATAGCCGGCGAGCAGCAGCACGAAGCAGGCGGCCACCCCGAGGATGAACGCCACCACCTGGCTGCGGCTGAGCGCCGACATGCACGAGCCCACGGCGAGAAAGCCGCCGGCGAGCAGCAGGCTGCCGAGATAGGACGCGACGATGACGCCGTTGTCCGGGCTGCCGAGATAGTTGACGGTGATCCAGATGGGAAAGGTGAGTGCCAGCGCGAGTGCGGTGAACAGCCAGGCGGCCAGGAACTTGCCGAGCACCGCTTCCCAGGTCCGCACCGGCAGGGTCATCAGCAGCTCGATGCTGCCGGAGGCGCGCTCCTCGGCCCACAGCCGCATCGACAGCGCCGGGATGAGGAACAGGTACAGCCAGGGATGAAACGCGAAGAACGGCTGCAGATCGGCCTGGCCCCGCTGGTAGAAGCCGCCCAGATAGAACGTGAAGGCGTTGGCGAGCACGAGGAAGATCAGGATGAAGACATAGGCCAGCGGCGTCGCGAAGTAACTCGCGAGCTCGCGGCGCAGGATCAGACCCACGTTGCGCATGTCGCTCCCCGGTGAGTGCTTATGCGGTGATGGTGCGGAACACCTCGTCGAGCCGTCCCGACTCGAGGTGCAGTTCTTTCAGCCGCAGCCCGCGGCTGTTCGAGAGTTCCGAGATCGCCTGCAGGATCGGCGCGCCGGCGCGCGGTAGCGCGGTGAGCCGCGCGTCGCGCTCGCTGACTTCCACCTCGGCCACGGCGGGCAGGGCGGCGACGGCGGCGCGGGCCGCCGGCAGCTGCTCGGGCCGTTCGAGCTGCAGCGACACGGCATTGTGATAGCGCGAGCGCGCCGCCAGCTGCAGCGGCGTGTCGTCGGCGACGATGCGCCCACGCGCGATGATGATCGCGCGGGTGCACACCGCATCGACCTCTTCGAGAATGTGCGTCGAGATCACGATGATCTTCTCGCGCGCCATCTCGTTGATCAGCGAGCGCACTTCAGA
>JAJYTX010000425.1 GCA_021792815.1 Pseudomonadota bacterium | reverse complement strand
CGACCGTGAAGCCGCTGCGATACCGCGCGTGCGCGGCCACGCCGGCCGCGTAGGCCGCCTCGAGCAGAGCGTCGAGCAGTTCTGAATCGCCGATGGGTGACACGGGCCTATCCGTCAGACACGGACGTCCAGTCTACACAATGCGCCGCCCCGGCAACCGGCCCGGGGCCCGCCCGCCGCCAGATTTTTAGGTTATGTGATTAGGCTCTCAGGTTCGCCACCGCACGAGGGCGCCAGGCGGAGCCTGCCCGCAGCGCTCCCTGCCTCGATGAGCACCGCAGGCGCCTCGCGCGGACGAGTCCGCTCATCCGCGCGAGGCGCACCACAGAGCTCACCGGCGCGCCGCGGACGACGCCGGATCAGCCTGCCCGGATCGGCGAGGGCGTCAGCGGCACGCCGAGCGCCTGCGCCACCGCTGGGAAGGTGATGCCCCCGGCATACACGTTCAGTCCGGCCGCGAAGCCCGGATCCTTGCTGAGGGCGGCCTGCCAGCCATGATCCGCCAGCATCCTCACATACGGGAGCGTCGCATTGGTCAGCGCCAGCGTCGAGGTGCGCGCAACGGCGCCCGGCATGTTGGCAACACAGTAATGCACGACGCCATCGACGATGAAGGTCGGCTCGGCATGGGTGGTCGGGCGGCTTGTCTCGAAGCAGCCGCCCTGGTCGATGGAGATGTCCACCAGCACCGAGCCCGGCTGCATGGTCGAGAGCATCGCCCGCGTCACCAGCTTCGGCGCGGCGGCGCCCGCGATCAGCACCGCGCCGATCACCACGTCGGCGTCCTTGACCAGCCGCTCGACGGCCTCGGCGGTGGAATACGCCGTGCGCAGCGAGGAGCCGAACTGCGCCGAAAGCTCGCGCAGCCGCTCGACGGAGCGGTCGACCACGGTCACATCGGCGTGCAGACCGACAGCCATCTGCGCGGCATGCGTGCCGGCGACACCGCCGCCGAGAATCACCACCTTGGCCGGAGGCACGCCCGGCACACCGCCGAGCAGCACGCCACGGCCGCCGTTGGCCTTCTGCAGGCAGCTCGCCCCGACCTGCACCGACATGCGTCCGGCCACCTCGCTCATCGGCGTCAACAGCGGCAGCGCGCCGTTGCGAGTCACCGTCTCGTAGGCGATGGCGGTGACGCCCGATTGCATCAGGGCGTGCGCCTGCTTCGGATCGGGCGCCAGGTGCAGGTAGGTGAACAGAACCTGGCCGGAGCGCAGCATGGCGCACTCGGGCAGCTGCGGCTCCTTGACCTTCACCACCAGGTCGGCGCGGCCAAACACCTCGGCGGCCGTGGCGAGGATGCTCGCGCCTGCCGCGCGATACTCGACATCGGCGATGCCGATGCCGGCGCCCGCTCCGGTCTCGACCAGTACCTCGTGGCCGGCGGCGGTGAGCTCGCGCACCCCCGCGGGGACGAGCCCTACCCGATATTCATGAACCTTGATTTCGCGCGGAACACCGATACGCATGCGTGCGTTTCCCCCAGCTGAATGACTGCTCACAGCTTAGGAAGGCGGCCTGGCGGGGACTTGCGAAATCCGGCAACGGGTGATCCTGGGCGGCATGTTCTGTCATTCACGAGTAAATTTGTGGCAGAATATTGCGCATATGGAACTGGACCGCTACGATCGCGTCATCCTGCGTCGACTGCAGCAGGATGCGCGCCTCACCAATGCGAAGCTCGCCGGCGAGGTGAGCCTGTCCGAGTCGGCCTGCCTGCGCCGTGTGAAGGCGCTCGAGGATTGCGGCCTCATCGAGGGGTACACCGCCCTCGTCAACCAGCACAAGGCCGGATACCCGGTCAATGTGTTCGTGAGCATCACGCTCGACCGCCAGAGTCAGCCGGGTCTGGAGGCCTTCGAGGCCGCGGTGCGCAAGATTCCCCAGGTCATGGAGTGCTACCTCATGACCGGTGAGCACGACTACCTGCTGCGCGTCGTGGTGGCGGACCTCGCCGACTTCGAGCGCATCCACAGCCAGCATCTGACCCGTCTGCCGAGCGTGGTGCGCGTCCAATCGAGTTTCGCCATGCGCACCGTCACGCGCGCGACCGAGCTGCCGGTGCGTTAGACCCGCAGCACGATCTTGCCGATGTGGGCGCCGGATTCCATGAGCGTGTGCGCCCGGTCGGCCTCGAGGAGCGGGAAGCTCGCGTGAATGGGCAGACGCAGCGATTGCGACTCGATGAGCGGCCAGATCTGCTCGCGCAGTGCCGCGGCGAGCCTGCCCTTCTGCTGCACCGACTGCGGCCGCAGCGTGCTGCCCCCCAGCATCAGGCGTTTGACCATGAGCTGGCCGAGATCGATGCCGGCCTCGCGTCCCCCCTGGGTGGCGATGACGGCGATGCGTCCGTCCACAGCAGCCGCCTCCATGTCGCGCGCCACGTACTCCCCGCCCACCATGTCGAGGATGACGTCTGCTCCGTGACCCTCGCTGGCCGCCCGCGTCGCGGCGACGAAATCCTCCTGCCGGTAGTTGATGGCGACGTCCGCGCCGAGAGCGCGGCATGCGGCGCATTTGTCGTCGCTGCCGGCCGTCACGATGACCCGCGCCCCCCAGGCCTTGGCGAGCACGATGGCGGTGACGCCGATGCCGCTCGATCCACCGTGAACCAACAGCCACTCTCCGGGCTGCAGGCGCGATCGCTGCAAGACATTGTAATACACGGTGAACACCGTCTCGGGCAGCACCGCGGCCTCCTGCAGCGAGAGATTTCCCGGCACGGGCAGGCACTGCACGGCCGGGGCCGCCACATACTCGGCATAGCCTCCGCCGGCCACCAGCGCACAGACCTGCGATCCCAACATCGGTTCGCGCACCTCGGCGCCCAGCCGCACCACGTCTCCCGCCACCTCCAGCCCCGGAATGTCGCTCACCCCCGGCGGCGGCGCATAGGCGCCCTTGCGCTGCAGCACATCGGGACGATTGACCCCCGCGGCCGCCACGCGGATCAGCACCTCATGCGGCCCGACCTGCGGCACCGGGCGCTGCGCGGCACGCAGCACCTGCGGCGGACCGGGTTGGGTAATCTCGATCGCGGTCATCAGCGTGGGCAAGGTCATGGCGAGAGAACCTCCGTTGCGGCGTGCGACTCAGCGGTGCAGACCGGCCAGGGCCATGTCTGCGGCGCCCTGCACCGCCAGCGTACCGGCCCGTCCGGGCACTGTCCCGGTCTCGATCGGGCAGCGCGGCAGACGCGGCACATCGAGCGAGGCGGCATAGCTCGCCAGGTCGGTGAGCCGCCGGCCCCTCGCCCGCCACTGGCGCAGCAGCCGCTCGAAGCCCGCCAGGTACGCCTGGCCTTCGAGCTCGGCGTGCAGCGTGAACACCTGGTCCTGCTCGGGCGAGCGCTCGGTGAGGGACAGCAGGTGATCCACCGGGTCCTGCCCGCCGAGATCCTCACGGCCGATCAGCTCATCGAGTGTCGGCAACGTGGTCGGCAGCTGGACGACGGCAATCTCCTTTCC
>JAJYTX010000424.1 GCA_021792815.1 Pseudomonadota bacterium | reverse complement strand
ATCTTCGTTCCGGACAGGTTCGGGGTGGTGTAGTCGATCTGTGACAGCCAGTCGGTGTAGATGTAGCCGAGGCCGATCGAGCCGAGCGAGGTGTTGGCCGGCGCGGCGTAATCGCCGTTTCCGCCCCCGACGCCGAGCAGGGTCATGTCGTTGAGGATGGCATCCGACTGGAACAGGCCGATGTTCCTGCCGGCCATGATGGTGCCCATGGTCTTGTTGCCGACGGTGAGGAACACCTGGCGGATGTCGAGTCCGGCGGTGCCGAGGGCGGTATGGAGGAAATTCGAGCAGGCGAGACTGACTCCTCCACTTGGGTTCACCGTGCCCGAAGTGCAGGCTCCTGTCTGAATGTTGGGGCTGCCGCCGTCGTTGGTGCTGATGCCCGGATACAGCCCGAAGGTGAATCCGATGTCGTAACCGTCCTGGGTGGTCGAGCCGCCGATGGTGAGCGCCGCCGGCAGCAGACCGTTCGAGACGGACGAGGATCCGCCGCCCGCCCGGGTGGATGTCACGCAGGCGCCGCCCACGTTGGTGATGTCATGCGCGTTGGAGAGCGATTGGCAGTGCGAGAAGATGTAATGCGCATTGACGTTGCCATCGAAGCTCAGGGACCACTTGCCGGCCTTGACGCTGATCGCGTGGGCGGGCGGGATTCCGGCAACGATGGTCAGGCCGAGGATCGCCAGGCCGGCCAGAGCGCTGCTCAGGCTGCCTGGAGAGATGCGGTGCAGTCTCATGGAAATAACCCCCTTGTTGTGCATGGGACGGGCCGGTCGCTGCAAATGCCGTGCCAGCATCTCGGCGCGCGGTGTTGTTGCGCCCGGGGCACGAACCGTGCAGTCCATTCGCGTGCCGTCCCGGCGACCTGCGGCGCAGCCGCCGTGTCAGATCGCGGTTGACCGCGCGACCGCACGCGGGCAGGCCCGGCACGGCGATAGCTTGCCGGGATTCCGGGACGGACGAGGCGGCGAGTCGAAGGAACCGACGGGAATCGCGCAAGTTGTGCCGGATGGGTGACAGGGTTGTGTCGTTTTCTGCCAGCGCGATACAGCTGGTGAGCGAATCGGCGTGTCGCCGCCGCAACGGCTGACACGGCGGCGCGGCGGGGCCGCGCGCGGGCCGGGTGGCTCCAGCGCGCGTGGCGGCGGTGCCGTACCCGTGTTGAAAGGTGGGACAGCGCCGGCGCCCTGCGGGGCGCCCGGCGGCGCGTCAGTGCCGCGTGGCGAGCGTGATGCTCAGGCGGCGCAACTTGCGGTACAGCGTGTTGCGTCCGATGCCGAGCTGACGGGCGACGCGGCTGATGTTGCCGCGGTGCAGCTCGATCTCGTGCAGCAGGGCGCTGCGCTCGGCTTTCTCCAGCGGGTTCAGTCCGAGCGCCTCCTGCGGCAATTCCATCTCGGAATCCGGTTCACCCGCGCCGTAGTCCGCCGGCAAGCTGCCGGCATCGAGCTGGTCGCTCGCGCGCATGGCGATCATGGCGCGCAGCATGTTGCGCAACTGGCGGATATTGCCCGGCCAGCCGTAGGCCTTGAGCGCATCGACGAGGTCCTCGCCGATGCTCACCGAGGGGGTGGCCGCGCTTTCCTGGGCGAACACGTGGCGGATGAGGGCCGCCTTGTCCTTGCGCTCTCGCAGCGGCGGCAGGCTGAGCGCCAGGCCCTGCAGCCGATAGAAAAGGTCCTCGCGGAACGCGCCGGCCTGCACTTTCTGCTGCAGCTCCCCGCGCGTGGCGCTCACCAGGCGCACGTCGACCCGTATCGGCGGCTCGCCTGGCCGCACGAGCTCACGCTCGTCGATCAGGCGCAGCAGCCGGCCCTGGATCTCCGCGGGCAGCGCCTCGACGTCATCGAGGAACAGCGTGCCGCCGTTCGCCTGCAGGATGCGGCCCTGGGCCGGCGGCGCCGCGCCCGGGGCGGGTGCCGGGCCGAACAGCTCTTCGGCGAGCTCGGCCTCGGCGAGCGAGCCGCAGTGCACCGCCACGAAGGGTTTCTCCGCGCGCTCGCTCGAGGCGTGCAGCGCGCGCGCAAAGTACTCCTTGCCGGTGCCCGACTCGCCCATCAGCAGGATCGGGATCTCTCGCGATGGGGTGCGCCGCACCGCCTGGATGTTGCGCGCGATCGCCGGGTCGCCCAGGTCGAGCGCCTCGAGTGGGCCGTGGCCGGAGCCGCTGAGCGGCGGCTCATCGCCCTGCGGGTGGGGCCTGCCGGCCCGCTTCGACTGGGGGGCCTGCGCCACGACGAATACCCGCCCGCCGTGGCGCGCATCGTACAGCGGCAGCGGATGGAAGGATTTGCGCTGGCTGCGTGCGATCAGCGCCTCGAGCGAGATGGTGAAGACCCGCTCGAGCGGCGCGCCCACCAGCTCCGCGGCGCTCTTCAGCCCGAGCTGAAACAGCGCATTGCGATCGAGCGCGGCGATGGTGCCGGCCGCATCGAGCGCGATGATCCCTTCGCCCCAGGTGCCGAGCAGTTCCGGGCGGCTGTGGAAACGCACCACGAAGGCCTCGCGGAAATGGTGCAGAAACAGCCGGTTCTCGATCATCTGCGCCGACATGTTCACCAGCACCAGGGTGTGCTGCTGGGCCCGGTCGGACTCCCCGGAGGCGTCGAGCACCGCGATCAGCTGTCCGGCAGGGTCGAAGATCGGCGCCGCGCAGCACGTGAGCCCGGTATTGCGCGAGAAAAAGTGCTGCTCGCGGTGCACGATCAGCGGCGTGCGCTCGATCAGGCAGGTGCCCATCCCATTGGTGCCGCCGTGCTCCTCGTCCCACATCGCGCCGAGCACCAGCCCGGTGCGGAACGCCGCGTTGCGAAAACTCAGGTCCCCGTAGTAATCGAGCAGCACCCCGTCGCGGTCGGTGAGGATGATGGAGTGGCCCGAGCCGGCCAGCTGGTGATACAGGTGCGCCATCTCGGCGTCGGCGAGTGCCATCAGGGCCTGGTTGTTCTCCTTGCGGGCGAGCCGCTCCTGCCGGCCGAGCACGTACGGCTCGCGCTGCGACTGCGGATCGAGATGGTACTGCTCCAGGCAGCGCACCCAGGAGCGGCGGATGTACTCCGGCGGGCCGGATCCCTCGTCACGTACCGTGCCCTGCAGCACGCCGCGGATGTGCCGGACATGGCTGTCAAGCGCCTGAAGCATGAGCGTATCCCCCCTTCCGCCCGCCAATAGCTCCCTATGATGCCACCGATTGCCGCGGGCCGCCGCCGGCATCGATTCCGGCGCAGCCGGCGGCGGGGGTGTTCCAAATCCGAGCAGTGCGGTAGCGCCGGCGCAGGCGCCGCGTGCGCCGCGTGACCTCGATCCGCCCGCGGGTAGACTCCGCGGACCGGCAACGGATCTCCCGGCCGGATTCACGCGAAAACACTCCGAGATCATCCATGAAAACCAAAGCAGCAATCGCCTATGCGGCCGGCAAGCCCCTTGAAGTCGTGACGCTCGACCTCGACGGCCCCAGAGCCGGCGAGGTGC
>JAJYTX010000423.1 GCA_021792815.1 Pseudomonadota bacterium | reverse complement strand
GGCCGGGCGTTTCCACCAGGGCAGCTGCGCGCGGCGGGCCGCCACCCAGTTGACGAAGAACAGGATGTGCCGCACCTCCTCGTCCATCACCGGCTCGAAGAGGCGCACCAGCCCCGGCGGAAAATAACCCGACTCGCGGGCGAGGTCGAACAGACCGAAGGCGAAGAACGAATCGAAGCACTCGCCGAAGCCGGCGAACAGAAAATCGTGCTCCAGCGAGCGCGGCACGTACGGTGGCGCGGGCTCGATCGGGATGCGGTAATGCGCGGTCAGTGCCTGCAGCAGCCGGGCGTGCCGCTGCTCCTCGAAGCCCTGCAGCGCGATGGCGCGGCGCAGGGCCGGATCGGCTTCGAGCGCGGCGGCGGCGGTGACGGTGGCCGAGGTGACGGCCTCGGTCGCAACCGCCTCCTGCCAGAACGGCAGGCCGGTCAGCCGCGCGAGCTCGGACTCGGACAGCGTCGGCCAGTCGATGTTCTCCGGGGTGTACTCGCGGTGCGTGCCGATGAAGAAATCCGCGAGCAGACGGCGGTGCCCGGCCGACCCGATGCGGATCGTCGCCGCCTCACAGTCGGCTCGAGCTGCGGACATGCTGTAACTCCTTGCGTCCCTCGATCCAGTACCAGGACAGCAGCGCCGGAGTGCCGAAGAGGATCTCGCGCATGCGCTTGGCGAGCGAGAGCGCCAGCGCCAGGTCGCCGTCGATGCCGAGCAGGTGCCCGACACCGACCAGGGTCGCCTCCTGCACGCCGAGTCCGGCCGGCACCAGAAAGATGAAATTGCGCGCCGCCTGCGTCAGGCTCTCGAGGGCGAGCGCCGCGCCGAAACCGACCGGATGACCCAGCCAGCGCAGCGCCAGCCAGGTCTCGATGGTGCCGGAGATCATGCCGATGAGCTGCCAGGAGAGCGTCTGCAGCAGGCGCAGCCGTTGCGCGATGAGCCGGCGGATGGCCGCATCGAGGCTGGCCGATTTGCCATTGAGGAAGCTCAGCGTCTCTTCCCCGAGCAGCCGCACCGCCGTTTTCTCCAGCCGCTCGAACACCGAGCCGTAGCGCAGCAGGATCCCGAGCAGCACGATCACCGGCAGACTGGCGCCGAGTCCGATCAGCGCGCCGCTCGCCAAATGCACGGTATGCGTCAGACGCAGCAGGCAGGTGACCCCGAGGGCGACGAACAGGTACTGGCTGAACAGCGTGAGCAGCGTCTCGGTCGTGACGCTCGCGGCCGCCTGCACCCCCTCGATGCCGGTGGCGGTCAGCAGGCGGATGCCCACCAGCTCGCCGCCGATGTTGGCGACGGGCAGCAGCCGGTTGACCGCTTCGCGCACGGTGGCGATCCACAACAGGAGACCCGCGGGAACGCGGCGCTCGATCAGCGCCTGCCAGCCGCGCGAGTCGAGCAGCAGCGGCAGCACATGCAGCGGCACGAGCCACAGCAGCACCCAGCCGGCGCGCATCAGCGGCCTCACGATCGAGCCGCCCTCGTGCACGATCAGGCCGATCAGCAGGGCGAGGCCGGCGAACAGCGCGATGCGGACGGCGGTTCTCATGCGGCGCGCGCCGCCCGGGCGCTCTGCCGGGCACGGATCAGACTGAGGAAACCGCCGGTGGCCGTGCCCGCCGCGCCGATCGCCGCGCGCACGCGCGGGCTGAGCAGCGCATCGAGCTCGTCACGGTGGCGGTAATCGCGCATCGCCGGCGTCAGGCCGTCGCGACGGGCCGGATGCAGGTAGATCTCGCTCGCCCCCTCGGGCAGGCGCGTCAGGATCGCGAGCAGCGCCGCCTCGTCCATCGCGCCGCTGCCGCTCACCCCGAACACCTGGTCGTTGTGCGCCACTCCCGCCGTCTTCAGCCGGTGGCGCATGATCGAGAGCCAGGGCAGGAGCAGCCCGGACGCCGCCCCTTTCAGCGGTCCGGCGCGGCGGGCCACCCACGCCGGCTCCCGGGGCAGCCGCACGGCGGCGAGGCCGAACTCCCGGCCGATGCGCAGCAGCATTTCTAACAGTGTCGGATGCAGGTGAAAGTGTTTGTGGGCATTGACATGGTCGAGCACCAGCCCGGTATCGGCGAACGCCTGGAACTGAGCGCGGATCTCGGCTTCGAGCTGTCGCCGGACCGACGGCAGGGCGAAAAACCGCATGCCGTCGCGTGCCATGTGCTCACCGAAGCGCCCCGAGGCATCGACGAGCGCGGGAATGCGCTGTGGCGGCAGCACCGAGTGACCATCGGCGAGCACCAGGTGCAGGCCGACCGCGAGCCCGGGCAGCGAGCGGGCACGTCGCACCGCATCGGCCGCCGCCGGCGCGCCGACCATGAGACTTGCCGCGGTGAGCACGCCGGCGCCGGCCGCGTGCTCCACGGCCTCGTTGACGGCCTGGTGCAGGCCGAAGTCATCTGCGGTGACGATGAGGAACTTCAATGAGCGCTCGGGGGAATTCCCCCTGCGGGGGTGCTCGGGCCGCGTGTCATGGGGGGCACTGTCGCCGGCTGCCTCGCGCTCACGCCTCGTGCGCCCGCAGGAAGCGGAAGAACTCCACGCCCTCGCGCAGCCGCCGCTTGGTCATCTCCCAGCTGCGCAGCATCTCGCCGGTGAGCTCGGCGATTTTGCGCGGCCGGAAGTAGAAGCGCTTGTAGAAGGTTTCGACCGCGTGATAGATCTCTTTGGCCGACAGGTGCGGATAGCTGATGGGCGAGAGCTGCACGCCGCGGTCGTTGACCAGGTTGAGGTTGTCGTGCGCGGTGATCCAGCCGTTCTCGACCGCCTCGCTGTACAGCTGCGTGCCGGGGTAGGGGGCGGCGAGGGACACCTGGATGGTGTGCGGATTGATCTCCATCGCGAACTGGATGGTCTCGCGGATGGTCTCGCGGGTCTCGCCCGGCAGGCCCAGGATGAACGTGCCGTGGATGGTGACGCCGAGCTTGCGGCAGTCGCTGGTGAAGCGCCGCGCGATGTCGGTGCGCAGCCCCTTGCGGATGTTGTGCAGAATCTGGTCGTTGCCCGACTCGTAGCCGACGAGCAGCAGCCGCAGGCCGTTGTCCTTCATGATCTTCAGCGTTTCGTACGGCACGTTGGCCTTGGCGTTGCACGACCAGGTGACGCCGAGCTTGCCAAGACCCCGGGCGATCTCCTCGACACGCGGCCGGAAGTCGGTGAAGGTGTCGTCATCGAAGAAGATCTCCTTCACCTGCGGCATGTGTTCCTTGACCCAGCGCACCTCGTCGACCACGCTCGCGGCGCTGCGCACCCGGTAGCGATGGCCGCCCACGGTCTGCGGCCAGAGGCAGAAGGTGCACTTGGAGCGGCAGCCGCGCCCGGTGTAGAACGAGACGTAGGGGTGCTGCAGGTAACCGATGAAGTAGTTCTCGATGGTGAGGTCGCGCTGGTAGACCGGGGTGACCCACGGCAGATCGTCCATGTTCTCGATCATCGGCCGCGCGGGATTGTGCTCGATCTGCCCGTCGGGGCGGCGGAAGG
>JAJYTX010000422.1 GCA_021792815.1 Pseudomonadota bacterium | reverse complement strand
TGCTGCGCTGGTGGCTCGGCAACCGGCTGAACGGGCTGTTTCCGGACCTGCCGCCGGGGACGCTGGCGGCGAACCTGCTCGGCGGTTACGTGATCGGCGTGGCGATCGCCTTCTTCGCGCGCCACCCGGCGATCGCGCCGCAGTGGCGGCTGATGGTGATCACCGGTTTCTGCGGCGGCCTCACCACCTTCTCGACCTTTTCGGCCGAGGTGGTCGCCTCGCTCGAGCAGGGACAGACCGTCTGGGCGCTCACCGAGATCGCCGTCCACGTCGGGGTGTCGCTGCTCGCGACCTTCGCCGGCCTCGTCACGGTCGCCTGGGCCATGGGCTGAGGCGCGCGCCGCGCGACGCCCTCAGCGGCGTTTCTCGAAGAACGCCTGCGCGGCCGCCGCGAACTCCGCGGATTTGACGCGCACGGCGAACTCGCGCAACTCCTCGTCCATCCGGCCGGCCACATCGTGCGTGCGGCCCCGGCGCAACAGCCGCTTGGTGGCGCGCAGGGCCTCGGGCGGCCGGCAGGCGAGCGCCCGGGCGAGCGTCCGCGCCTCCTCCATCAGGCGCTCATCGGCCACCACGCGGTTGACGAGGCCCCACTGGCGCGCCGCCTCGGCATCGAGCGGCTCCCCGAGCAGCAGCATCTCGGCGGCGCGCTGCTGCCCCATCAGCGCCGGCAGCAACAGGGTGCTCGCCGCCTCCGGCACCAGCCCGAGCGTCACGAACGGCGCGATGAGCCGGGTGCTGCGCGCGGCCGCCACCACCAGGTCGCAGTGCAGCAGCAGCGTCACGCCGAGCCCCACCGTGGGCCCGTGGACCGCGGCCACCGCCGCCTTGGTGAGCCCGGCGAGCGCACGCACGAAGCGCACGGTCGGATGGTCCGGCGCATCGAGCGGCGGCCCGGAGAGAAAATCCCTCAGGTCGTTGCCGGCGGTGAAGCAGGCGCCCTCGCCGCTCAGCAGCAGCACGCGCAGCGCCTCGTCGGCCTCGAACGAGGCGAGCGCCTCGGCGAGTGCGCCGTACATGTCGAGCGTCAACGCGTTGCGTTTTGCGGGCCGGTTCAGCCGCACCTCGCACACCGCGCCGTCGCGTGTCACGATCACCTGTTCGCTCATGGTTGCCTCGCCGCGCCGGCTTGCCTGGCTGGACGGGAGTATTATAGTACCCGGCGCATCGGCCCCCGCATCATCGCGGGGGCCGATGCCTGAGCCCATCGATCCACCGAATCCACCGCCGCCCCCGCACCATGCCGCATCCGCTGCCGCGCCTGAGCCGCCTCACCCTCGATCGCGCGAAATCGAGCCACGACCAGATCGCGGCGCTGCTCGGCATGGAGCTGCTGAAGGGGATGTATCCGCCCGGAACCAACATGCCGCCCGAGCCGGAGCTGATCGGGCGCTTCCACGTCTCGCGCACCGTGATCCGCGAAGTCATGAAGACCCTCTCGGCCAAGGGCTTCGTGGTCTCCAAGACCCGGGTCGGCACCCGGGTGCGCGAGCGGCTGTACTGGAACTACTTCGACGCCGACGTGCTCGCCTGGCGGGTGCGCCTCGGCTTCGATGACGAGTTCATGCACTGCCTGGTCGAGGTGCGCCGGGCCCTCGAGCCGCTCGCCGCCTCGCTCGCCGCGCGGCGGCGCACCGCGGAGGACGTCTCGCGCCTGCGCGAGTGTCTGCGCCAGATGAGCCGCAGCGGCCACAGCCGCCAGAGCTTCGCCGAGGTCGATCTCGACTTTCACCTGATCGTGGGCAACGCCACCGGCAACCCCATGATGCGCTCGGTGGCGAGCGTGATCGAGGCGGCGCTGGTCGCCTCCTTCATCCACAGCTCGCCGGTGGATGATCCGCACGATCACGAGCGCTCCCTCGCCGCGCACACCGCCATCGTCGATGCCATCGCCGCGGGCGATGAGACCGAGGCCGCCGAGGCCATGCGGCGGGTGATCGACATCGGCGTGGACCGCATCGACGTCACCCGGCGCGTCCAGGCGCAGCAACGCTGAGCCCGGGCCGGGCCGGCCGCGCGCGTTGCCGACTATTCGGCCAGTTCCGCCGAGGCGAGCGCCCGGGCGCCGGCCGGCCGGTGCCACAGCTCCTGGATCGACTCGAGCGTGCGGCCCTTGGTCTCGGGCACGAAGCGCAGCACGAACACCGCCGACAGCAGGCTCATCGCGCCGTAGATCCAGTAGGCGAAGCCGTGGTTGAAATGCGCGTTCAGCCAGCCGCTGCCGTCCATCACCTTGAACGACCAGGACACCAGCAGGTTGGCGAGCCACTGCGCCGCCACCGCGATCGCCATCGCCTTGCCCTTGATGGCGTTGGGAAACATCTCGGCGAGCAACACCCACACCACCGGGCCCCAGGAGAGCGCGAAGCCCGCGATGTAGGCGACCACCGCCACCAGCGCCCACAGCCCGACCGCCCGGGCATCGAACAGGCTGCCGAGCGCGAACATCGCCGCCGACATCGCCAGCGAGCCGACCAGCAGCAGCGGCTTGCGCCCGAGCCGGTCCACCGTGGCGATCGCCACGAAGGTGAACGCCAGGTTGGCCGCGCCCACCACCACGGTCTGCAGGAACGCCGAGTTGGTCGAGGCGCCCATGTTCTGGAACATCAGCGGCGCGTAGTACAGCACCGCGTTGATGCCGATCAGCTGCTGGAACACCGACAGCAGCACCCCGATCACGAGCACCGGCAGTCCAAAGGAAAGCAGCCGCCCGCCGCGCACCTGCAGCGTGCGCTCGATGTCGGCGAGAATGCCGCGCGCCCGCGCCTCGCCGTTGACGCGGGTGAGCTGCGCGAGCGCCTCGGCGCTGCGCCCGCGCATCGCGAACCAGCGCGGCGTGTCGGGCACGAACAGCAGCAGCACCAGGAACAGCAGCGCCGGCAGCGCCTCGGAGGCGAGCATCAGCCGCCACGCCGTCGACAGGTACCACGCGTGCGTGCCGAGCGTCTGGATGAACCAGTTGACGAAGTAAACCACCTGGATGCCGACCACGATCGCCAGCTGGTTGAACGCGACCAGCCGGCCGCGGATGGCGCTGGGTGCGATCTCGGCGATGTACAGCGGGGAGATCATCGAGGCGATGCCGACGCCCATGCCGCCGAGGATCCGATAGCAGATGAAGGGCGTGAGCGCCGCCGGGCCCATGCGCCCGATGACCCCGAGGCCGAGCTCCGGGACCGCCGAGCCGATCGAGCCGAGCAGGAACAGCAGCGCCGCCACGATCAGCCCGCCCTTGCGCCCGAGCCGGCTCGAGAGCACGCCGGCCACCGCCGAGCCGATCACGCAGCCGGCGATGGCGCTCGAGATCGTCCAGCCCGAGAGGCTGCTCGCCGCGGTCTGCGAGAGGTGCTGCGGATCGATGAAGTAGTGATCGATGGCGCCCACCGCGCCGGAGATCACCGCCGTGTCGTATCCGAACAGCAGCCCGCCCAGGGTCGCCACGAACGTCAGCGCGACCACGAGCCCCGTATTGTCTT
>JAJYTX010000421.1 GCA_021792815.1 Pseudomonadota bacterium | reverse complement strand
GTCGGCCGAGCAGCGGTGCGGGCGATCTGCGGTCCTTGCGTTCGAGCGCGGTGGTCGGCGCACTCGAGCGCCACGGCGGCAACGTTTCGGCCGCCGCCCGCGCGCTCGGTGTCTCACGCAACACGGTGTATCGCGCGCTGCGGGCTCGAGACTCAACGTAAAGTGAGGCTTACGCCAGCCAGAACGTTGATGCCGGGCGCGGGCTCGAAGTACGCTCCGCTTGCCTGGTTGACGATGACCGCCGCGACGTAGCGCCGGTTGAGCAGATTGTTCACCCGCAGGAAGACCTCCAGGCGCTGCGTGCCAAAGGCCGTGCGGTATCCACCACTGAGGTTGAAGACCGAGTAGCCGCTGGCGCGCGCCGTGTTCGCTTCATTGGCGGGAATTGATCCGAGGTACTGCCCGCTCAGGCTCCCGTGCCAGCCGCGCCGGCCGCCCCAGATCACTTTCGCATAGGCGCTGTTGCGCGGCACGCCCGGCAGACGGTTGCCGGCCGGTATGAGCTGCGTCGGAAGCGCGCATGGCACGGTGGTACAGGTGCGAAATCCATCGATGTACACCGCATCGACGTAGGTGTAGGCGAACTGCAGGTGCCAGAGCGGCAGGAAGTGATACGCGAGCGAGGCCTGCATGCCGCTGCGGCGCGTCCGCCCGGCATTCTGATAGGTTGTGCGTCCACCGCTGTCGGTGACGACGACGATCTCCTCGTTGGTGTGAGTGAGGAATGCTGCGACGGAGGCGTTGAGTTTCCGTCCGATCCGCACCTTCGCGCCAACCTCCCCGTTGTTGCTGCGCGCCGGGCGTAGCGCGAAATTCGGGCCCGGGGCCCCGTCGGGCTGGTAGGCGAGCTCTGAGGCGAGCGGCGTGCGAAATCCCTGGCCAAAGGCCGCGTACAGGTGCAGCCAGTCAAGTGGCGCGTAGAGTACCCCGGCGACCGGCGAGGTGGCCGTGTAAGTGACGCCGCCGGAATCATTGCCATTACCCGGGGTGATGAAATGGTCCTGGGTGATGAACTTCACTTCGCTGTGGCGCACTCCGAACATGATGCTCCAGTGCCGCCAGAGCGAGATGCTCGCTTGGGTATATTCATCGATGTTGCGCGCAATATCGTTTTCATTGCGCCGGAGCGCCCCGATCACCCCGAGCGTCTGGCCGATGAAGTTGTTGTACCCTCGACGTTGCTCGTTCTGCGTGTCGTAGCTCACCCCGGCGACCCAGGCGAGCGCGTGCCCGGCGAGGTGGGTCTTGAGGCTCCAGCGGGCGTCGCCGCCGCCGAAATCGCGGTGCAGATCCACAACCCCGCCGGAGCTTGCCGGAGCGAACTGCGCGCCCACGGGAATGGAGAGAAACTGCAGCACACTGCGGTGACCGTAATACCCCATCAGGCGCAGCTGCTGGTGCGCACCGAATTTGTGCTTGAAGATCAGTCCGCCTTCCTCTTGATCGAGGGTCTTGCGGGTATGGAAGGCGAGGGCGCCGGCGGCGGTCTGGTCCGGGTGGGCGGCGAACTGCGCGGCGGTGAGTCCCTGGGCGTCGAGCGAATCGGGCCGCGACAGCACGTTGGCGACGAACGTGAGCGAGCTGCGCGTGCTGAGGGCGTAGTTCACCTTGCCGTTGAAGGATTCGCTGCGCGCCTTCTGCTGCGGCCTGAAGCCCTGCCAGGAGAAGTGCGTGAAGTTCAGGTTGTAGCGCAGCTTGCCGAGCGCATCACTGGCATCGACGCCGGCGCGCACCGCTCCGAAGCTGCCGAAGCCCAGATCAAAGCGCAGCGAGCCGGGCGCTTTGCCCGAGGCGGTGAAAATCTGAATCACGCCGCCGGAGGAGTTGCCGTAGAGGGCCGAGAACGGTCCTTCGAGCACCTCGACGCGCTGCGCGGAGCCGAGGTTGAACTGCGAGACCTGGCCCTGACCGTCCGGTCCGCTCTGCGGGATACCGTCCTGATAGATACGTACGCCGCGCACGCCGAACGCAGAGCCGGCTCCGATCCCACGAATGGACACCTGCTGGTCCTGGGCGTAATCGTACTGGTTGCGCACCAGCAGTCCCGCCACCGAGCGCACGCCCCCGGCGAGATTGATGCCGAGGGTGTCGTCGCGCAACTCGGCCCCGGAGACGCTGGTGATCGAGGCGGGCACGTCGAAGGCAGGCATCGCGATCCGGGTGGCGGTCACCACGATATCCGCCAGACGCCGTGCGGGCGCGGCGCGGGCCGGAATGCCGCTCACCGCCAGTGCCGCAGTGGCGGCTGCGGTGAGGCAGGTGGTGCGTGCAGGCCGGCCTTGACCGGGCCTGAGAGACAGGCTGCGTGTTGAGGACATGGCTGCTCGTATTGTTGCGCTGGCAGAGTCCGGGACTCCACGCGGGCGCCGCCGGAAGTGCACCGTACCGCTCGTCCGCGAGAATTGTACCGAGGTCTGAAAAAAAAAGGGTAAGCACCGGCCAGTGGTCCGTTTCCGGACCACTGGCGGCACGCTGTCGGTCTGTCAGAAGCTCAGGAACAGGCCGGCATTGATGTTCCAGCTGGCGTTTTTCTGACCCATGTCATTGGTCGACTGCAGCCGGCTGAATTCCCCGACCACGAGCAAGTTGTGGGTCAGGTGGTGATAGATCCCGGCGGTCCACTTGTCGTTCATCTCGACCAGCGTGCCGTTCGCGAGGTCGAGCGCCGTCGGATCGAGCTTGCTTTGCCCGTAGTTGATGCCGTATTTGGTCTTGCCGTAGGTGTAGGTCAGCTGCGCGATGAACCCCTCGGAGCCGCGCGGGTGACCGAGGGAGTCGTTCGAGTTCACGAACAGACCCGTGGTGCCGACCCCGGTGCCGCGGTAGTACCAGCTCATGATCTGAAACGGTCCGGCGGTGTATTTGCCGCCGACGTCGAACGCGGCGCTGCTGTAATGCAGGTTGTTCGCTCCGATCACGCATGCGGTGGCGTTGAGTGACGGGTCAGAACAGGCGATCGCCTGGCGTTGATATAGGCCACTTGCCGAAAGATACAGATTTCCGAGTGTGTAGGTCACCTTGGCCTGGAACCCCGGCGTGGAATGATTCGCCGGTACCTGCCCGAGCGTGTTCAGTGGATCGAAGATCCCGACCGTCACGTTCGCGCCGTGCACCGTCGGGGTGGTGTAGTCGATCTGCGCCAGCCAGTCGGTGTAGATGTAGCCAAGTCCGATCGAGCCGAGCGAGGTGTTGGCCGGTGCAGCGTAATTGCCGTTGCCGGCACCCACCCCGAGCAGGGTCATGTCATTGAGGATCGCATCGGAGGCGAACAGGCCGATGTTGCGGCCCGCCATGATGGTTCCGAAGCGTTTGTTACCGACCGTGAGGAACGCCTGACGGACGTCGAGTCCGGCAGTGCCGAGGGCGGTGTGGCCGAAGTTGCCGCTGCCGACCTGCAGGTTCGGGCTGCCGCCGTCGTTGGTGCTGATGCCCGGGTACAGGCCGAATGTGAAGCCGATGTGGTAGCCGTCCTGCAGCG
>JAJYTX010000420.1 GCA_021792815.1 Pseudomonadota bacterium | reverse complement strand
CCCCGGTGCCGCTCGGCGCCTCCCCGCCCGACACCGTGCGCGCCATGCCGGTTTCCGCCTGCCAGTCCTCGGGACTGCCGAGTGCGACCCGGTCGCGGAAAATGATGATCTCGACCACATAGCGCCGCGGATCGGCCGTGGGTGTCGCGGCGCTGCCTGCCGTGGGTGTCGCGGCAGTGCCGGCGGCCGATGCCGCGGGCTGGCTCCGTCCCCCCGCCGGCGGCGCGGCCGTGGCGAGCTGGGCGAACGCGGCGGGCCCGGCGACGCAGGCCACCGCGAGCAACACGGTCAGAGCGGAACGGCGGGACGTCATGGCGCGAGTCTACCGGATGGTTCCGCCTTCTACTTCGGCTTTGGCTTCGGGCCCGGCGTCAGGCGCTTCATGAGCGCCGCGGCGAACTCGAAGCGCTCGTCCTCCGTCTCGAGCGGCCGCGAGATGCGCAGCTTCAGCGGTCCCTCCAGCCGGTACTCGCGCGGCGCCTGCTGCATCAGCTTCACCAGCGCGCCGGGTTCGATGACCGTGTTCTGCTCGAAGGTCAGCGCGCCGCCCGAGGGTCCGAGGTCGAGCCGGCGGATGCCGAGCCGCTGGGCAGTGAGTTTCAGCCGGGCGAGGCGAATCAGCCGCTGTGCGGCCTCGGGCAGCGGGCCGAAGCGGTCGTGGATCTCGGCGAGCAGCTCATCGAGCGCCTCGGGACCGCCGGCCGCCGCGATGCGCTTGTACAGTCCGAGGCGCACGTGGACATCGCTGATGAAGCTCTCCGGCAGGAACGCCGGCAGTCGCAGCTCGACCTCGGTGGCCGCCGCCAGCGGCTTCTCGAGGTCCGGCTCGCGTCCGGCTTTCAGCGCCGCCACCGCCTCCTCGAGCAGGTCGAGGTACATCGCCAGGCCGATTTCCGACATCTGGCCGCTCTGCTGCTCGCCGAGCAGCTCTCCGGCGCCGCGGATCTCGAGGTCATGGGTCGCGAGCGCAAAGCCCGCGCCGAGCTCCTCCATCGACTCGATCGCATCGAGCCGCTTGGCCGCATCGTCGCTCAGCGCCCGCCGCGCCGGGGCGATCAGGTAGGCATAGGCGCGGTGGTGCGAGCGCCCGACCCGCCCGCGCAGCTGGTGCAGCTGCGCGAGCCCCATGTGATCGGCGCGGTTGATGATGATGGTGTTGGCCGTGGGCACGTCGATGCCGCTTTCGATGATGGTGGTGCACAGCAGCAGGTCGAAGCGCCGGTGGTAGAAGTCCACCATCAGCTGTTCCAGCTCGCGCTCGCGCATCTGGCCGTGCCCGATGCGCAGGCTCGCCTCGGGAACCAGCCGCTGGACCTCGGCGGCGATCTTCTCGATGGTGCGGATTTCGTTGTGCACGAAGTAGATCTGTCCGCCGCGGCGCAGCTCGCGCAGCACCGCTTCGCGCAGCGTCGGGCCGTGCCACTCGATGACGAAGGTCTTGATGGCCAGCCGCTCCGCCGGCGGCGTGGTGATCAGCGACAGGTCGCGCAGACCCCCGAGCGCCATGTTGAGGGTGCGCGGGATCGGCGTGGCGGTGAGCGTCAGCACGTGCACATTGGCGCGCAGCGCCTGCAGCCGTTCCTTGTCGCGCACTCCGAAGCGCTGTTCCTCGTCGACGATCAACAGGCCGAGATCCTTGAAGCGTGCGTGGGCGTGCAACAGCCGGTGGGTGGCGATCACGATGTCGACCGTGCCGCGCTCGATCCCCTCGAGCGTGGCGCGGGTCTCGCGGGCATTGCCGAAACGCGACAGCCCTTCGATGCGCACCGGCCAGTCGGCGAAGCGGTCGCGGAAGTTGGTGAGGTGCTGCTGCGCGAGCAGCGTGGTCGGGGCGAGCACCGCGACCTGCCGGCCGGCCTGCACGGCCGCAAAGGCGGCGCGCATGGCGACTTCCGTCTTGCCGAACCCGACGTCGCCGCACACGATCCGGTCCATGGGCCGGTCGCTGGCGAGATCGGCGAGCACCTGGCGGATCGCTTCCCGCTGGTCGTCGGTCTCCTCGAAGGGAAACGCTTCGGCGAACGTGCGGTAGTCGGCCTCGTGGAGCGGGAGCTTCAGGCCCGGCTGGGCCTTGCGGCGCGCATACAGGTCGAGCAGCTCCGCGGCCACGTCCCGAATCTGCTCGACGGCGCGCCGGCGCGCCTTGCTCCACTGATCGGTGCCGAGCTTGTGCAGCGGGGCGCTCTCGGGGGCGGCGCCCGTGTAGCGCGTGACCAGGTGCAGGGCATGGACCGGTACATAGACGCGGTCACCGCCCTGATATTCGAGCACCAGGTATTCTCCCGGCTGGCCCGCGACCTCCATGGGCTGCAGCCCGACGTAGCGGCCGACGCCGTACTCTTCATGGACCACCGGTGCGCCGCGGGTGAGATCCTGCAGATCGCGCAGAATGGCCTCGGGATCGGCGGCGGCGCGGGCGCGGCGGCGTTCCTGGCGGGCGCGTGCCCCGAACAGCTGCGCCTCGGCGATCACCGCCAGCGGCGGCTCGCTCAGCCACAGCCCGCTCAGGTCGGCCGCCACGCACAGCCCGAGCGGCTCGGAGCCGGCCAGAAACTCCTCCCACCCGGTCACGACGTGCACGCCGTGGCCGTGGGCGCGCAGCAGCTCCTGCAGCACCTCGCGCCGGCCGGGAGAATCGGCGGCGATCAACGCCCGGCCGCCGAACGCGCCGAGGAACGCTTCGAGTGCGGCCAGCGGCCGTTCGGCCCGCATGTCGATCCGCAGCGTCTGCGGAGCGAGCGCGGGAAACGTGCGCCGGGTGGCATCGTCGGGCGCGGCGGCCGGCGAGGCCTCGAGGGTGATGGAGGCGAATCGCTCGAGTTGTGCGCCGAGCGAGGTCGGATCGAGGAACAGCTCGGCCGGCGAGAGCACCGGCCGTTCCAGGTCGTGCCGGCGGTCCTCGTAGCGCGTCTCGATGTCCCGCCAGGCGCTCCCGAGGGCCTCGGGCAGCGCCGCATCGCGCACGATCACCGCGTTGGCCGGCAGATAATCGAGCAGGGTCGCCGTGGTCTCGAAGAACAGCGGCAGGTAAAACTCCACACCCGCGGGCGCCAGGCCCTCGCTCACCCCGCGGTAGACCGCCGAGCGGGTCGGATCGCCCTCGAAGCGGCTGCGGAACCGGCCGCGGAACGTCCGGATCGCTTCCGCATCGAGCGGCATCTCGCGCGCCGGCAGCAGCCGCACGCGCTCGATCGTCTCCAGCGAGCGCTGCGAGTCGGGATCGAACCGGCGGATGGTCTCGATCTGCTCATCGAACAGGTCGATGCGCAGCGGCTGCTCGGCGCCCATGGGAAACACATCGAACAGCGAGCCGCGCACCGCGAATTCACCCGGGCTGGTGACCTGGCTGACGCTCGCGTAGCCGGCGTCGGCGAGGCGCTGGCGGAACGGCTCGAGCTCGAGTGTCTCGCCGCGGGCGAGCTGGAAGGCGCGCGCCTGCACGTACTGTTTGGGAGGCAGCCGCTGCATCAGCGTGTCGGCCGCCACGAT
>JAJYTX010000419.1 GCA_021792815.1 Pseudomonadota bacterium | reverse complement strand
CGCGAATCCCCGAGGGTGCCACCCGCGGGGGTGATCCGGAAAGGTTGACGACGGGCCGGCACCGCCCCGCTAGAATGTGACGCATGGGTATCCGGCAAAGAGCAATCGCCCTCGAGCCGCTGTCCGGCAACGCGTCCCCGAAATACCTCGGCATCCGCGGCTCCGGGACGGGCCCCGACCCTGTGCGCGCCACCCCGCGCATCCCGGCTGACCCGGTCCGGGCTGCCGCGCCGGACCTCGGCGCCTCCCCCCCGTCATGAGCGCCCGACTCATCGTCGCGGCCGCGGCCGCGCTCGGCTGTGCGGCGTGCGGTTTCAAGGGGCCACTGTACCTGCCGCAGCAGAATGCAGCGGTGATTACCCATGCGGCGGCGGGCACCCGGGTTGCGCCGGCGTTGCCCGCCCCCGCCCGGCGCAAGACCGGCCGGCAGGGGAGTTCCTCGCGAAACACCACGCCCAATTGAGCATGCCCGCCGCGCCGCGTCGCGGCTGAGGCGGGCGCGTGCAGGCGCGATCCGTATACTGCGCGGATGGACCTGTCCACCTCATTCGATCTTGTGCTGGTCGATGCCTCGTCCTACCTGTACCGGGCGTTCCATGCCCTGCCGCGGCTCTCGAGCTCGCGGGGCGAGCCCACCGGGGCGCTGTTCGGCGTGCTGAACATGCTTTCGAAGTTTCTGAAGGAGTGCCACCCGAAGCGCCTCGCCCTGGTATTCGACGCGCCCGGGCGCACGTTCCGCGACGAGCTGTTCGCCGAATACAAAGCGCAGCGTCCGCCGATGCCGGCCGAGCTGCGCGCACAGATCGAGCCGCTGCTCGCCGCTCTTCGCGCCCAGGGCCTGCCGCTGCTGCGCGTCGAGGGTGTCGAGGCGGATGATGTCATCGGCACGCTGGCGCGGCGCAGCGCGCGGGCCGGCCTGCGGGTGCTGATCTCGACCATCGACAAAGACATGGCGCAGCTGGTCGATGAGTCGATTACGATCGTCAACACGATGTCAGACACTGTGCTCGATCGGGCCGGCGTCAAGGCGAAGTTCGGTGTTTTCCCGGAGCAGATCGTCGACTACCTCGCGCTGGTGGGCGACAGCGCGGACAACATTCCGGGAATCGACAAGGTCGGCACCAAGACCGCGGCCAGGCTGCTCGTCGAGTACGGCACGCTGGAGAATCTCCGCGCGCACGTCGGCGAAGTCGGCGGCAAGGTGGGCGAAAATCTGCGCGCCGGGCTCGCCGCGCTGGAGTTGTCGCGCAGGCTGGCGACTCTCGACACCGATGTCGAGCTGGCGGTGACGGCGGACGATCTGGTGCGGTCCCCACCCGACCTCGCACGGTTGCGCGAGCTGTACACCCGGTATGAGCTGCGCTCGCTGCTGCGCCAGCTGGATGAAACCGGCGCAGCGGCGGACGACCCTGGGCGAACCGAGGCGCCCGAAGCGCAGCCGCCGTCGCACTCGGACGCCCCTCAGCCGCCGGCCGACCCGTCTCGGCCGCTTCGTCACTACGACACGGTGCTGTCACGAGCCGACCTCGACCGGTGGCTGGACAAGCTGCGCACGGCCGAGCTGATCGCCTTCGATACCGAGACCACGGGCCTCGATTACATGCGCGCCGCGATCGTCGGTGTGTCAGTGTGCGTGACGCCGGGAGAGGCCGCCTATGTTCCGCTGGCTCACGACTATCCGGGAGCGCCTGCGCAGCTCGATCGCACCGAGACGCTCGAGGCCCTGCGGCCCATCCTCGAGGACCCCGCGAGACTCAAGGTGGGTCATCACCTGAAATACGACGCGCACGTGCTCGCCAACCATGGCATCCGGCTCGAGGGCATGCGCTATGACACCATGCTCGAATCGTACGTCTGGAACAGCGTCGCCACGCAGCACAACATGGATTCGGCGGCGCGGCATTATCTCGGTCTTCAGACCATCACGTACGAGGAAGTGGCCGGCAAGGGCGCCCGTCAGATCGCCTTCGGCCAGGTGCCGGTGGAGAAAGCCGCCGAGTATGCCGCGGAAGATGCCGACGTCACGATGCGCCTGCACCACGCCCTGTGGCCCAGAATCACCGGCCTGCCCGCCCTCGCGCGGTTGTACGAGACCATCGAGCAGCCGCTGGTTCCCGTGCTGCAGCGCATGGAGCGCCACGGCGTGCTGGTCGATCCCGTCCGGCTGCGCGCCCAGAGCGCCGAGATCGCCGCAAAGCTGATCGAATTCGCGCGGCAGGCCCGGCACGAGGCCGGCGTGGAGTTCAACATCGACTCGCCGAAGCAGCTTCAGCAGGTGCTGTTCGAAAGGCTGGGGCTGCCGGTGCTGCGCAAGACGCCGAAGGGACAGCCGTCCACGGCCGAGGATGTGTTGGAGGAGCTGGCGGTGTCCTACCCGCTGCCGCGCACGGTGCTCGAATACCGTGCGCTCGCCAAGCTCAAATCCACCTACACCGAAAAGCTTCCCGAGCTGATCAATCCGGACACCGGCCGCATCCATACCTCGTATCATCAGGCGGTCGCGCAGACGGGCAGGCTGTCCTCCACGGATCCCAATCTGCAGAACATCCCGGTTCGCACCCCCGAGGGCCGGCGCATCCGTCAGACCTTCATCGCACCGGCAGGTCACGTGCTGGTGGCCGCGGATTACTCGCAGATCGAGCTGCGCATCATGGCGCATCTGTCTGGCGACGAGGGACTGCTCAGCGCCTTTGCCGAGGAGCGCGACGTGCATCAGGCCACCGCGGCCGAGGTTTTCGGCGTGCCGCACGAGGCAGTCAGCGCGGAACAGCGACGCCTCGCCAAGACGATCAACTTCGGACTGATCTACGGCATGTCCGCCTTCGGACTGGCGCGCCAGCTCGGCATCGACCGCGGTTCGGCGCAACGCTATGTGGAGCGCTATTTCCAGCGCTATCCCGGCGTCCGCCGCTTCATGGACGAGACCCGCGCTCAGGCGCGGGAACAGGGTTATGTCGAGACGGTGTTCGGCCGGCGGCTGTATCTGCCGGACATCCGCTCCGGGAACCAGCAGACTCGCCAGTACGCCGAACGCAGCGCGATCAATGCCCCGATGCAGGGCACCGCCGCCGACATCATCAAGCGCGCCATGATCGCGGTCGATGCCTGGTGCGCGGGCGGCCAGGCGCCGGCGCGCCTGATCATGCAGGTCCACGACGAGCTGGTACTGGAGGTCGATGCGGCATCGGTCGACACCGTCGTTGAAGAAGTTCGCAGATGCATGACGGATGCCGCCGCGCTGCGCGTGCCGCTGCGGGTCGAGATCGGCTCGGGTGCCAACTGGGACGAGGCGCACTAGCGTCTGCGAGGAACGCAGAGGACCGCCGCCGTTCGCCGCGCCCGGCGCCTTCGAGGCAGTGGGGTCGGCAGGCTAGACCTCCACGCACAGGTATTTGAGCTCTGTGTAATCGAGGATGCCGTGTCGGGAGCCCTCGCGGCCGAAGCCGGATTGCTTGATGCCGCCGAAGGGGGCGAGCTCGGTGGAGATCAGGCCGG
>JAJYTX010000418.1 GCA_021792815.1 Pseudomonadota bacterium | reverse complement strand
CCGGCGATGCGTCCGCGACGCAATGCGTCGATGAGGGCGTCATCATCCACGAGACTTCCCCGGGCCACGTTGATCAGGAACGACGTGGATTTCATGGCCGCGATGACCTCCCGGCCGAAGAGTCCGCGTGAGCTGGCGTCGGCCGGCGCGAGCAGCACGACGTAGTCCGCCTGCGCCACCGCATCGCGAAGGTCCTCCCGAGGCCGGATGAGGTCAAATCCCGCCACCTCGCGCACGGTCCGACTGATCCCTTCGACTCTCATCCCGAGCGCCTTGCACTTCAGGCCGAGCGCCGCGGCGATGGCGCCCACCCCGACGATCAACAGCGTCGAGCCGGCGAGCAGTCGCGCGTTCCAGGGCTGCCATGCGTGCGCCGCCTGATTCCGCACGGCGCGCGGCAGATCGCGTCCGAGCGCCAGCATCATCGAGAGGGCGGCCTCGGAGACCGGTGTCCCATGGAAGCCCCGCGCGTTGGTGAGCACGATGCGCCGCGCCGCCGCCTCATCGAGCTCGATCCGGTCCGTGCCGGATATCAGAGCCTGTATCCAGCGCAGCGAACGCGCCGCCTCGAGCAGTCGGCGCTCGGCGAAGAAGGTGAACAGCACTTCGATGTCCGGGATGAGCCGCAGCGCCTCGTCGACATCGTGCTCAGTCGTCAGCTCGATGCCGTCGAATCCGCAAAGCTCGCCGACCAGGTCGCGGGTCATCGCCGCATCGGGCGGCACCAGCAACATCGCGCGGACCATGGAAGCGTTCTGCATGTCTGCGTCACCCGAGCTCAAAAATGCGTTTCTCGGTGCGGTGCAGCGGCTCAGGCATGCCGCTGGTCACCAGCACGTTGTCACACAGCGAGGCGAAGGACTTGCCCACGACCGCGGGCGGGTGGACGGCAAGACACATGCCTGGGGCCAGCGCCATGGGCTCGTCCTCCCGGATGAGGGGACGCTCCACCAGGTCGTATCCCTGTCCATGCGCATAGAGGCGTCGATCGGCGGCGATTCCCTCGGCAGCCGTATACTCCCGATATCGCCGATCGATCTCCCTGCACGACGCCCCCGCACGCAGCTGTCCGATGAGAAATTCCTGCAGCCGGCTCGCCTTCTCGAGAGACTGCTGCAACTCCGGCCAGGCCGAGCCGAAGACGATCGTGCGCGACAGTTCGACAAAATAACCGTCTGGGCTTCCATTTTCGATCAGGATGGACAGGGCGTCTCCGGCCTGGATGCGCCGGCCCTGGTTTTCATCGCCTCGGATGAACGCGGGCATGCCCCGTGAAGCCGAGCCGGTGAGGACGATCCCGAAATGGCCGCCTCTTCGCCTGGCCTCGTACTGCGCGAGAGCCGCGACATCGAGGTCGCGCATGCCGACCTTGACCTCGGGCAGCACCGCGGCGAAGACTTCGTCCTGCAGGTGCGCCGCCGCACGAATGCGCGCCTGTTCTTCGTCGCTCTTCACGGCCTTGGCGCCGTCGAAGAACTCGCTGTCATCGATGACTTCGATCGTGCCGTCCTGGTCGAGGGTGTTGAAGAACCCCGACGGCATGCCACCGCCGTTGATCACCGCGATCCGGCGACAGCCATGCCTGCGCAACACGTCGGCGACGATTTTCGCCTCGTAACCCTGCGTGAAGTGCACCGACGGGAAGGTCGACACCGAGTACACTTCGCCCACGCCGGCGTAGCCCGGCTGCTCGCCATCCAGCTTGCGGTATTCCCCTGCCGCCCCGTGCTCCACGACGGTCATCAGGTCATCGCGGTGCGCGACGACGATGCGACGGTAAAAGAGCGAGGAGTCAGTCAGCCAGCGCAGATATCCGGCGAGGTCGTTGTCGCTCCCGAATATCACGAGCGCCCCGGCGTCCAGTTCCCGCAGCCTGGCGCGCACGAGCGCGGCACGCCGGTTCAATTCGCTCCGGGAGATGGACGGCAGACGCTGTTCCGCTGGCATGGTTGCACCTTGATCTCACGGTTGATTCAGGTCGTCTGCCGATGCAGCCGCTGCCTGCCTGCGCGCCTGTCAGCGCGGCACGGCCGGCTGCGCGCGGATCGTGTCCCGCGGTGTTGCGTCGACGCGCCGTGCCACGGGCAGGCGGCCAACCACCGTCGACCCCTGCCGGCCGACGAAAATCGTGCCGCCCCATCGCGCCCCCGGATTCGTCACGCCGCGACGGCCACTACGGCGGACATTTTACTGCAAACGATTACACCGACAAGCCTATCGGAACGGGGACGGCTATTCACGGATCGGGGCCGCCTGCGCTTCGACCAACCCGCTGCCCGCGCGCATCGAGGCACCGACATGCAACCTCATCGCCGCCACGATGTGCAGTGACGCCCGATGCCACGGCGCAACCGGTGCATGCTGGAAGGTCGCCGCCGCCTCGAGTGCCTCGGGCACTGTACCCTCCTCGGTGCCGGCCACGCCGGCGACGTCGACCATCGGGACCGGCTCAAGCGCGGCCATGGGTCGTCGCATCCGAACTTCCGGGACGCGAGCCGCGGATCTCCGGGCAGGCCGCCGTGGGCAGTCCGAACACGCGCCGCGCGTTGTCCGCCTCGATGGCCGCTCGCTCGGAATCCGACAGCGGAAACGCGCTGATGCGCTCGACCGCCGCCTTCGCATCCTCGAACGGATAATCTGCCGCGAACAACACGCGTTCGATGCCCAGCGTGTCAATCGCGAGACGCAGCGCCGGTGCCCAGTTCATGCCGCTGGTGGTGATGCAGAAGTGCTCGCGGAAGTACTCGCTCGGCCGGCGTTGCAGCGGACGGGAGCGGCGGCCCCAGCCGCCGCCGTAGCCATGATGGGTGTCGATGCGATCGAGAAAGAACGGAATGCCCTCGCCCATGTGACCGATGACCAGACGCAATCGGGGATGGCGATCGAGCGTGCCGCCGAAGATCAGGCGCAATGCGTGCAGGCCCACTTCGGCCGCGTAGCCCCAGATCGCCCCGACCAGGCCGTGGTCGAGGTAAGGCGCCACCATCGCGGGCGAAGGCGCCCGCGGATGGATATAGATCGGCACGTCGAGCCGCTCGGCAGCATCCAGAATGGGCTCGAAGCGCTCCGCATCGAGGTACTCGCCACCGGTATGGGAGTTGATCACCGCGCCACGCAAACCGAGAGCGCGCACGGCTCTCTCGAGCTCGGCCGCGGCAAACACCGGATCCTGGGGCGGGATCGTTGCCAGGCCCGCAAATCGGGTCGGATGGCGTGTGACGGCCGAGGCGAGCCGGTCATTCGCCAGCATCGACAGCTCTCGCGCTTCGCCGGCATCGAACATCTGGACTCCAGGGGAAGACAGCAGCAGAAGCTGCATGTCGATGCCCGTCGCATCCATGTCCGCTAGCCGGAGGTCACCGAGGTCCGTGAGGACCGGCAGCCATGGAGGCGGGCCTGCCGGCCCGGAGCGGGGCGCGGGCGCGGTCAGCCCGAAGACGAATGCTTCGCCCGGCTCCTCGCCCAGACGGGCAGCGAGCACGCGCCGGGATGCTGTCC
>JAJYTX010000417.1 GCA_021792815.1 Pseudomonadota bacterium | reverse complement strand
TGGCGCGCGACAGATACCGCGCCGCCTCGTCGGTGCGCTGCCGCTCGAGGCACAGGATGCCCAGGTGGTAATGCGCGTCCGCATGCCGCGGATCGTGCGCCAGGGCGGTGCTCCAGAACCGCTCGGCGTCCTCGGTCAGGCCCAGGGCGTGCGCCGCCGCCGCGCTCAGGTGCCACAGCTCGGCGTTGCCGGGGTCGGCGCGCAGGGCGGCGCTCGCCCGGTGCAGCGCAGCCTGGTACCGGCCCTCGCGGTGCAGTTCCCGCACCTCCGCGGTCGGATCGGCGGGGCGGGCCGGGATGGGCGGCGAGGCAGTGCGCGGGGTCTGCGCAGTGGAGGAGTGGGACATGGCGGTGGGGCGCGGGTCGGTCAGATGTATTTGAACAGCGTCAGGGACATCATCGAGGCGTAGGACGACTGCGCCGCCTGCAGTGCGAGCTCCTCGGTGGACAGCTGGGTGGTGGCCTGGGCGTAGTCCACGTTCGAGAGCTGCGAGACGGTGCTCTGGTAGTCGGTCTGCTGGCTCTGCGCACTCGTCTGGGCGGCGCTGACCGCGTTGATGCGGGCGCCGACCGACGCCTGCACGGTGTCGAGTTGATTGACGGCGGCGTCGATCTGCTCGAGGCCCTGGTTGAGCTGGGTGCTGATCTGTGCCGGGCTCAGGGTGGGGGAGCTCAGGGTCGAGATCAGGCCGGAGAGGGTCGAAAACACGCTGGCGGTGCCGGCGGGGGCGACCGTGAACGAGTCGCCGCTGTTCGGGGTGCCGTTCAGGGTCACCTGGATGCCGTTGAAGGCGATGGTGCTCGGGGTGCCGGAGCTGCTCGAGAGGGTGCCGGAAGCCACCTGGGTGTGGGTGTTCTGGTCGGTGACCGTGTACTGTCCGGCGCTGCCGATGGAAATGAGGTAGGGGTCGGCGACCCACTGGGACGGGTCGGTGACGGTGCCGGGGCCGATGGAGGCCGAGCCGGTGTTGCCGGCCGAGGCCGCCGTGGTGAACGTGCCGTTGCCGGCCGGAATGTTCATGAACACCGCGCTGCCGGTGTCCCCGGTCGAGATGCTCTGCTCGGCGCTGAGCTGCACGCGGCTCACCTGGTTCGCGCCCGCATAGCTCACCGAGTTACCGTTCTGGGTGAAGGGCTGGGTGCCGGAGGCGTAGCCGCTGAACAGGTAGTTGCCCTGCGCGTCCTGGCGATTGGCGATCCCGACCAGCTGCTGCAGCTGCTGCTCGAGCTGGGTGGCGAGATTCTGCCGGTCGCTCGCGTTCAGGGCCGCATTGTTGGCCTGGATGGCGGTATCGCGGGCGCTCTGCAGCAGGTTGGTCGCGTCGGTGAGCGCCTGCGCCTCGAGGTTCAGGCTGGTGTTCGCGAGCGTGCCGTTGGTGACATATTGACCGGAGGCGGACAGGGCGCTGTTCAGCGTGTCGACCTGGGTCATGGCCACGGGATTGTCGGCGGCGTTCTGCAGCTTCAGGCCGGTCGACAGCTGGGTCTGCGTCCGGGACATCGCCTGCTGCAGCGCGTCCATCTGGTCGACGGCGTTCATCTGGAACGACAGGGTGGAGATCGTCACGGCGTTAACCCACGGCTTGGATGAGGGACGTGAACATCTGGTTCGAGATGGAAATCACCTGTGCCATCGCCTGGTAGGCCTGCTGGTAGCGCAGCACGTCGGCGGCCTGCTGGTCGAGGTTGACGCCGGTGGCATTGCTGCGGGCGGTGGTGGCGGCCTGGTTCACGCTCTGCTGCGCCGAGGCGTTGTTCTGCGCCGCCTGGGTGAGCACCCCGACCTGGCCGACGAGATTGGTGGCGGCATCGCTCACCGAGGCGGTGCCGCCGTCGAGACTCCTGGCGGACAGGCCATTGATCATGGCGAGCACGTTGCTGTTGTCGCCGGTGTTGGCCGGGCTGTTCGGCTGCACGGTGAAGGTGTCGCCGGCCGCCGGAGTGCCGCTGAGCGTCAGCTGCTGGCTGCCGAAGGTGATCGGCGTGCCGCTGGCGTAGGTTCCGGAGGCGACGGTCGTGCCCGGCGGGCTCGAGGTCCCGGCCGTGACGGTGTACGTCCCGCCGGCGCCGAACGTGACGGTATAGCTGTTGCCGGCATAGCTCGTTGGGTTGGTGATCCCGACGGAGCTGAGCGTGGCGGTGCCGGTATTGTTGGCACCGGCGGTGGCCTGGGAGAGCGAGGCGGCGGCCACCTGCGAGGGGCTGGTGAGCGCCATGCCGAGACCGGCGCTCGCGCCCGCGGTCGGCTCGAGCAGGAAGCTGTCGCCCGCCTGGGCGGCGCCGCTCACCACGATGCTCATCCCGGCCGCCTGCAGGGGGTTGCCGGTGGCGCCGGTGCCGGTGGTGGTGACCGCTTGCCCGGTGGCGGCATCGGTCAGCTGCCAGGCGCTTCCGGTGTACTTCAGGATGTAGTTGTCGGTGGTGAGCTGGCTGAGGGAGCCCCGGCTGACGCTCACCGAGGCGCTGCCGCCGTTCGCCGTGTCCGGCAACACCTGCACGCCGCCCACCGTGAACATCGGCTGGCCGGGCGTGCCGTTCAGGGTCATGCCGCGCTGCTGCTGCTGGTTGACCACGGTGGCGAGCGCGACGCTGATCTGGCCGAGCGCGTTGCGGGTCGGATCGAGCACCTGGCTGCGCGCGCTCAGCAGTCCGCCGAGTTCCCCACCGCTCATCGAGCTGGTGATGTCGGTGACGCCGGCCGCGGTCTTGATGCCGACGTTGAGCTGGGTGGGATCGTAGGCGCCCGCAAGGGTGGTGAGCGGCTGCGCGAGGGCGCCGGAGACCAGCGCCTGGCCGTTGCCGATGTAGACGTCCTCCGAGCCATTGGCCTGGGGGAGGGTCTGCACCGAGACGTACTGGCTCAGCTGGTCGACGAGGGTGCCGCGCTGGTCGAGCAGCTGGTTCGGGCTCTGACCGGAGGCGGTGGCGGCGGCGATCTGCTGGTTCAGCGTCGCGATGTTGCCCGCCAGGGTATTGATCTGGCCGACGTCGGTGGAGATCTGCGATTCGAGCTGCGAGCCGTACTGACCGATCTGCGCATCGTAGGACTGCAGCTGCTGCGCGAGCGCGGTGCCCTGGCTGAGCAGCGCCTGGCGCGCCGAGGTCGAGGTCGGCGAGGTCGAGACCGACTGCAGCGCGTTGACGAAGCTCTGCAGGCTGGCCGAGAGGCCCGTGGTCGAGTCGCTCAGCATGTTGTCGATCTGCTGCGCCTGGGTCGCCAGCGTGTGGTAGCTCGAGTAGCTCGATTGGGAGCTGCGCACCTGCTGCGTGAGCTGCGCGTTGTAGGCGCGGGTCACGCTCTGCACCGTGACGCCGCTGCCGATGTAGCCGGCGCCGGTGAACTGGCCGGGCTGCGGGGTGAGATTGGCGGTCTCGACGCTGTAGCCGGTGGTCGAGGCGTTCGCGATGTTGTTGCTGGTCACGTCCAGCGCCTGCTGGAACGCGAGCAGGCCGGAGACGCTGGTCGATAGCAGGTCAGCCATGGCTCACGGCCCTCAGAGCGTACTGGTGCCGTTA
>JAJYTX010000416.1 GCA_021792815.1 Pseudomonadota bacterium | reverse complement strand
CATCGCGCAGGCCACCGGAGGCAGCTTCGACCGGCGCGATCTCGCCTTCACCGCGGACATCCCGATCATTCCGCACAAGCTGCTCTCCAGCGTCACCTTCGGCACCCAGAACCAGAACGGCTGGCAGCAGGTCATCCCGTATCCGGCCAACTCGCCCTACGCCCAGGCGCCGTTCGTCGTCGACCCGCAGACCGCCTACCCGAGTTCCGGCTACCAGACCGGCAGCAATTACGGTGGCACCGGCGTCACCAGCATGCGGGCGAAACTGCTCTGGTTCGCCAGCCAGCGGCTCAAATTCACCTTCACGGGCGACTGGACGCACGAGAACCAGACCGCCATGCCGAACGTCGTGGTCGGGACGTTCTCCGGAAACCTGCTCTCGGCCACGTTCTCGACGCTGTATAACCTGTGCATCGGCAACAACGCCTCGACGCTGCCCGGGGCGATCGCGGCGGCGACCACTGTTCCGGGCATCGGCCCGATCTTCCCGGTCGGCTCGGCGAACAACGCGCTGTTCGGCGGTGTCTGCTCGCAACCGCGCGCGCACGTGCCCGGGCTGTCGATCGGCGGCGCGCCGCTGCTTGGGGCCGGATACGTCGGCGGGCCTCCGGGACCGTACAACTATACGAACCATCCCGGCACGGCGTACCTCGGCACGAACGACCCGCGGCTCTATCTCGACAGCGCGGCGAGCAATACCGGCAACATCGATACGACCTACGGCGTCGGTCCGGACTTCGCCCGCAGCGATGTGTTTGGGTTCTCGGTGACCGGCGACTACGACATCAACGATGAGCTGACTCTGAAGTCCATCACCGGCTATCGGCAGCTGCGCTGGCGGATCGGCACCGAGCTCGACGGCACGCCGGAGACGATGTTCCAGGTGGAGGACGCCCAGCACCAGTGGCAGGTCTCCCAGGAGTTCCAGTTGCTCGGCACGGCTTTGCACAGCGAGCTGCACTATGTCACCGGCCTGTACTACTTCAAGGAATCCGGCTACGTGCACGATTACGTGCCCTTCGAGGGAATACTCGACGTCTATGACACGGCGAACAACGCCGAGAACGTCAACTACGCGGCGTACTTCCACGCGGACTACGATCCGACCGCGCATTGGGGATTCACGGTCGGTGGCCGCTACACGGACGCGCAGGCGTATTTCCTGCCCGGGCAGGCCGACCTCAACTCCTTCCCGATCGGCTCGGCGCTGTACCCGGTGCTCACCGGTCAGCCCTTCCTGCACTACTTCCCGGGCACTTCCGACAGCCAGCAATGGCACATCTTCGATCCGACCGCCGCCATCCAGTATCACTTCGACCGGAACGTCATGGCGTACGTGAGCTGGAGCAAGGGCTTCATGGCCGGTGGCTGGACCACCCGCGTCTCGGCCCCCGAACCCTCGCCCAAGGCGGCCGAGTACGGCCCCGAGACCTCCAAGGCCTGGGAGCTCGGCCTCAAATCGACCCTGTTACACCACCACCTGATGGTCGATACCGATGTGTTCGATACCGACTTCCAGGACATCCAGCTCAACGTGCAGCACGGGGCATCGCCGACCCTGGTCAATGCCGGCAATGCCAAGATCCGCGGCTGGGAGCTGCAGGCCGAGTCGCTGGTCGGCGATACGGGGCTCGAGCTCAACGGCTCGGCGTCCTTCCTCGACGCCTATTACACTTATGTGAACCCCGCCGCCAACCTGCCGGAATACGCCCTGCCCGACGGCACGACCGTGTGCCCGGGCGGCCAGGCGGCCGGCTGCAGCATCAGCCTCGGCGGCTCGCCGCTGCAGGCGAAACTGCCGAAGACGCCGCGGTGGAAGTTCACCTTTGATCCGGTGTACACGTACACGATGCCGAGCGGTGCCCAGCTGCGCTTCATACCGGTGTTCAGCTACATCACCAGTATGTTCAACGACTCGTTGAACACTCCGCAGATGTGGCGGCCGGTCACGCGCAACCTGGATGCGTCGCTGCATTACGTCTCGCCATCCGGGGAGTACGATATCGCGTTCGGGGGAACCAACCTCACCAACGACCGCTACATCACCTCGGGTCAGCCGAACTACGCCGCGGGCTTCATCGACGCCTATTACAATCCGCCACGGGAGTGGTATCTCACGCTGCGCCTGCGGATGGGCGAGTAGACTCGTTCGAGCGAGTGCGGGTCGCCCGATCCGTAGGGTCGGGCGACCCTCGTTTTGGAGGTCAGCGGATCGATGCGGGAAGGTGAGTTGCTCTGGATGCCGGATGCGGCGCGTATCGAGCGCGCCAACATCACGGCATTCGGACGTTGGCTGGAGCGCGAGCGCGGACTTCGGTTTACGGATTACCCGAGCCTGTGGCGCTGGTCCGTGGAAGACCTCGAGGCCTTCTGGGGAGCCTTGTGGGACTATTTCCAGGTGGAGGCCTCGGTCCCCTATGAGCGCGTCCTCGGCCGGCGAGCCATGCCCGGGGCGCAATGGTTTCCCGGGACGCGTCTCAACTATGCCGAGAACGTGCTGCGCCGGGAGCGGGACGGCGGCATCGCACTGCTGTCTGGCGGCGAGAATCGGCCACTCGAGGCGATGACCTGGGCACAGCTCGCCGGGCAGGTGCGCATTCTCGCCACGCAGCTGCGTGCGCTCGGTGTGCGGCCGGGCGAGCGGGTCGCCGCCTGGATGCCGAACATTCCGCAGACGGTGGTGGCCATGCTCGCCACCACGGCGATCGGAGCGATCTGGGCGTGCTGTTCACCGGATTTCGGCGAACGTGGCGTGCTCGACCGCTTCGCACAGCTCTCGCCCAGGGTCTTCTTTGGCATCGACGGCTATCGGTACGGTGGCAAGCCATTCGATCGGCGCGTCGAGCTGGAGCGGATCCTCGCCGGTTTGCCCAGCGTGCAGCAGGTCATTTACCTGCCCTGCCTCGAGCCGCACGCCGCGCCGCCTCGCCGCGATGCGCTGCACTGGGCCGGGCTGCTCGAGCACCCGGCCGTGAGCGCCGCCGAATTCCGCTTCGAGCAGGTGCCGTTCGAGCATCCGTTGTGGACGCTGTTTTCCTCCGGCACGACAGGGCTGCCCAAGGCCATCGTACACGGCCATGGCGGCATCCTGCTCGAGACCCTCAAGAATGCGAGCTTCCATTTCGATCTGCACCCCGGGGAGCGGTTGCTGTTCTTCACCACCACCGGATGGATGCTGTGGAATTTCCTGGCGAGCCTGCCCGCGACCGGTGCGATTCCCATACTGTACGACGGCAGTCCGGCTCATCCCAGCCCGGACCGGTTGTGGAAGCTGGCGCAGGACGCCAGGGCCACCCTGGTGGGCGCCAGCCCCGCCTACGTCGAGCAGATGGTGCGCTCGGGCATCGTGCCGCGCGAGCGCTATGATCTCTCTGCTCTGCGCGGCATTTCCCTGGCCGGTTCCCCGGCGACACCGGACTGCATGGCCTGGTTCTACTCGAGCGTCAAGCAGGACCTGTGGGTCGCCAACGGCAGCGGCGGCACGGACTGCTGTACCGGTTTCGTCGGCGGCGTGCCGA